>JAAKFB010000204.1 GCA_011065235.1 Chlamydiota bacterium
TTGCTAAAGCCGTCTCTTTTTCCGCAATATCGTCTTGAAGCGACGCGAGTTCACTTGTTCTTAGTCCAAGTTCCTTTTTGACTCTCTCTAGCTCAGCGTTAGCTTTCTGACGGTTCGTTGCCAGCTCTTCTCGTGCACTTGCTAAAGCCGTCTCTTTTTTCGCAATATCGTCATGAAGCGATGCGAGTTCACTTGTTTTTCGCCCAAGTTCTCCTCCAGTGACTCTCTCTAATTCGGCACGATCCTCTCCTGCACCTGCCTGAGCCTCTTGCAGAGTCTGCACTAGCGTTTCTAGTCTTGTTCTTTCCGTTTTAGCTGTTTCGAGCTCTTGCCCAAGTTCATTTCGGACTCTCTCTAGCTCAGCGTTAGCTTTCTGACGGTTCGTTGCCAGTTCTTCTTGCGCACTTGCTAAAGCCGCCTCTTTTCTCTTGAGTCGAGCTTGAGGTGCCCGCAGTTGTTCTTGTTTTTCGGCATTCGAGTTTTCTAGAGCCGCTTCGAGTTCAGTGATCTTTTGCTCAAGTTCCTGCTGATGTCTTCTAGCCTCTCCAAAGAGCATCTTATTTTCTTCACGCTGACCACCCTCCCGCGTCTCTTTTTTCGCGAGCTGACTTCGAAGTTCTTGGAGTTGTTCGTCAAGTGTTTCTACTTCTAATCTTGCCGCTTCAAGACCATCTGTAGCTGGTACTCCTATTGAATCGTCGTCTGTTTTAAGTATTGAATGTTTATTGGGAAGTGTGCCGAGTAGATGAACTCCGATAGCGTGTACAGCAAAGGTTGCCAAGCTTGCCACTCCAATGATGGCGACTGTGGCAATCGGAAAACTTGAAAGGTATAATCCCAATGAAACAAATGACAATGTCGCAGCAGCTACCGCGACCACCTTAAGCACGATAGAGGCGATCTTCTGATTCTTTTCAGAAATACTAAAAAGTTGTGCAGAAGTATCGGATCCTCTCTCTACAGAATTAAACATATATCATAGTCCTTTAGTGATAGTAGATTGATTTTATTAAACAAAGCTCTTTGATTCTCAATGTGATGCAATTATCTGACGACGGTCAAAATAAAGTAAAATGAATTAAATTTAATGTTGCTATTAGTTTTTCTTAACGGCGACAAAAAATGGGAAATTGATTGGTCATCAGCGATCCATTAGTATTACCTCATTATGCGAGGCTATTGAGTGAAAAACTGTAGAGAAAGGCTGCTCAGATTTTAGCAAGTTTTGGCGTTTTTGCTCTATCCAGCCACAGTCCGTAAAGGATTCCCAGAGCAGTAAGTACGAATGCGAGCGAAAAGACGACATTTGCGTTGGAGAATGAGAATAGTAAATATCCCAAAAAGGGGCAAATCACTCCCCTTATTCCTACGAGAGCAAGATTCATACTCGAGTAAGCGAAGCTCTCTTCTTTCCTGGAAAATACGGCCCCTGACATGTTCCAGCTTAAGTCACAGCCTGATCTCATGGCTCCATAAAATAGATAGGCAGGATATAGCCAAAAGATTCCAAAATTCGATGCTAACAATAATCCAAAAAACAAACAGGTAAAGAAATTCACATAGCAATTCAATAGATAAAGAGATTTTCGAGCCTGGAACTTCGCCCAGAATGGAGCTGTTGCAATAAACGAGATTCCCTTGCAAAAACTGAAGGCCATCGCAAGTTTCGTGTAGCTTAATTTCAGGTCCTGCTTAAAAAAAAGGGGTAAAATAGACTGGCTACCAACAATACCTGCGCCTCCGATAAAAAATAATATCAAATAGTGAGAAAAATGTGGGTTTGTCTTCAGCAAACTCCAGCCCTTGGATAGGGGATCTACAAATAGAGTGTGCAGGTTTAGAGGCGGCTTTGTTGTTTTAGAAGCCACGACGTCTATCTTCATTTTGATGCAAGAGATCAAAAGGATAGATAACATCTTTAGAAGAGCCGCCGCAGTAAATAACCATTTCCAAATAGACGGTTCTGCATCTATCCAGTGAGCAATTATAAGGGGTAAAAAGATCATGATTCCAAATTGGATCGATGATCCGCGTGAAACGATGAGGCTCATCTTGGGTACATCAAACTGGTTTTTCAAAATCTCGACCCAGGCGGGATAGGAGGCGCGCATCGTGATCATAAAAAGAGCAAAAGAAGCCAAGTAATACCAAACATTGTTGATGAATGGAAAAAAGAAACAGGGCAAACAACCTATGAAAGTGTTGATGAATAAATACAGCCTTGTTCGATGAGGATTGTTATGTAGCAAAGTGCTGGCATAGAAGGAGAATAGGGATGTAATCGGCTTTAAACTTGCCATGATCATCAGCTGAAAGGGTGTAGCTCCAAGGTGTGTGCTGATGATAAAAATCAAAAAAGTGAAAAGAACTTCCTGAGGGCCGGAAACAATTGAGTTCAGTAAATAAAGCGAAGATCTGGAAGTCATCGTCAGTCCATCGTGAACTTGTCAATAAAGGCCTTGGCTGCCTTGGACAGAACTGTCGTATGGTTTTGAATCGCGCAGATTTCGTATTCGTATTCCGGTATTTGTTGGGAGTGGATTTCGATGTTCGAATACCGGTTATTTTTGACAAGATAGTCAGGGATAAATCCCACACCAATCCCCAGCTCGACAAAACGGGCTGCAAGCTCCCATCCCTCCGTCTCCCCTTTTACTTGAATTAATTCACCATCAAGGTCGTCGAAATACTTTTGAAGTTCCTTAACATAAGGTCCTCCAAGGTTGTAAACAAATATCCCTTGATGAATCAGATTTTGGGGGGAATTTTTTGCTTGATAGAGACTGAACCGACCAGTTGTTATCGGCAATTTTTTAAACTCGCTGAAATTATCGTCATAAACGACTATCGCAAATTCCACCTCGCCACGTTTTAGTTTTGTGCGGATTAAATTTTTCCCCCCCATCATAAATTTTAATTCCACCGACGGCAGTTCTTCTTTTATTCGCTTATACATGGGGGCAATAAAGGACATACCTAAGCTTTTTGTTGTGACAAATCTTAAAGTTCCTGAAATCTCCTCTTTTGTTTCATGCACAGAGTCAAATGTTTTTTGAATGGACTTAAAGATCGCTTTAGCATTTTCATAGACTATCTCCCCCTCTAAAGTAATATAGAGTTTCTGGCGGTTGTGGTAGACCAGAGATGCATTAAATAGCTTCTCGAGTTTCCCAATGGCCTGACTGATCGCAGATTGAGTCACATAATTCATTTTTGCAGCTTCTGAAACGCTTGTATAAGTCACAGCATCACAAAAAAACTTTAAGTGTTGTAATTTGACAAGAGAATA
>JAAKFB010000205.1 GCA_011065235.1 Chlamydiota bacterium
AGCCGTGCAGCCCAAGAAAGCCCTTTCCAAAGAGCTTGCCGATATCGTCGGTGAAAAAGAACTTTCTCGTCCTGAAGTAGTCAAAAAAATGTGGGAATACATCAAAGCCCACGATCTCCAAGACCCCAAGAACAAGCGGACCATTGTCCCTGATGAGAAACTAGCTAAAGTCATCGGCAAAAAGCCGATCGACATGATGAAACTTGCTGGTCTACTTGGGAAGCATATTAGTTAGTGAATCTCACCAAAAAAACCTTGAAGAGCCAGATTTTTATACTGGATGTATGCTTGCATTTAAACTTGACAACTGCTTAAAATCCAACGCCATGATGTAGAGTTTAAATGGGAAAGAGGATTGTATGAAGCGAGTTTTATTATTTCTATCAATGTTATTTTTGCTTAAAGGACAAGCAGAAGATGCATGGACATCTTCTATAGTTATAGCGAAGTCTAAGGAAATTCTTGGGCATCCTCATGTTGCAATTGATGAAAGTAGAAATGTCATTGCTGTATGGGAAGATTGCGGTTTGCATGGAATTTATTCCTCCGTGTTTGATGCAGCAACTCATAGTTGGGGTCTTCCTGAAAGATTGTCAGAGGTCAATGGTCATGAAGAAAATATTCGTACTCCATCTCTCTCGATGGATACAAGCGGAAATGCAATTGCTATATGGGGAGGAAAAGGAATTCACGCAGCTTATTACGATTTTTCTTCTAAAAGATGGCTTCCTTATGGGGATTTATTAAAGAATGATGAGTGTTGTTTTCCATCAATTTCTTTCGATGGAGATGGGAATGCAATTGCTGTTTGGCATAATGAAGGAGCAAGTGCTATTCAAGTTTCTCATTTTGATAAAAGTACTATGACTTGGTCAGAATCTAAGGATCTTGCAGGATCTACTTCTTATTGGGGATTTCTCACTCATGAATATAGCCCAAGAGCCAAAGTCACTACTGATAACTTTGGAAATGCTATTGCTATGTGGATAGAAAATAAGGGAAAAGAAAGAAACATTTTACAAGCTGCTTATTATGATCGACTCACCAATATGTGGGGGAATACAATTAATGTATCGGATGAAGTGCAAATTTTTGGATTCGACGTGTGTATGAGCTCGAATAGTAATGCTATTGCAGCATTCAGTCATCTGATTTCTAGCCAAGTAACACCAGAAGTAGTAGAATTCAATATGAATAGATTGACATGGGAATGCCCAGGTTCAATCGGAGGAATTGGCTCACAGCCAATGGTCGCAATAAACGCATCGAATAATAAAGCACTTGGATGTCTTTGGTGCTCCATCGGAGGACTTCAATTTGTGAGTGCAATTTATGATGAATCTATTCCAACAGAAAACTGGGTGGATGAGGATCATTTAATGATAAGCAATAGTTTTGTGATTTTTTATGATCTGTCTATGGATGGACATGGGAACGTGATTGCTGCATGGAATGAGAGAAACGAAGATATCCAAATCGAAAGAGCCTCTTACTATAGCATGGCCGCTAGAGAATGGACACAACCTAAAACACTATCAGTAGAACCGAATGAAAGTTTAGGGGAAACAGCAGTCAGTATGCATCCTTGTGGTCATGCTGCTATTCTTTGGAATGGATTTGATGAAGCAGAAGAACAACATATACTTCACGTAGCAATTTTCCAAACCAACTGATTTATATCTTTCCGCAACGCTTGCTGTTACAGCAAAGGCTTAGATCCTTAGTGATTCTTTAAAGATATGTATTTTACTAAAAAATTCCTCTCTTGAAAATTTTTCTGCATGCTCTTTGATAGCAAAAGGATTAAATCGCATCGTCTCGAATTGCTGAATGGCCTCTAAAAGGCTTTCTGGAGTTTGTTTATCAAAAAGGAGTCCCGTTTTTTCAGCAATGACAATATCGCGACTGCCCCCCATGCCATAGGCAATGACGGGAATGCCAGCACTCTGTGCTTCAACAAGCGCTATGCCAAAGTCCTCTTCGGCGGCATGCAAAAAAGCTTTCGCCTTTGAGAGAACATTCCGATATTCATCGTCTGGCAAGTACCCCAGGAAAGTGACATTCTTTGGGGCTTTTTTTTGAAGAGATTTTTTTTGAGACCCCTCGCCCACAATCAGAAGTCGTTTCTCCGGAAGTTTTACAAAAGTCTCAAGCAATAGATCGACCTTCTTGTAGGGAACAAGCCTTGTACATGTGAAAAAATAGTCCTCTCGTTTAGAGGCTATGTGAAATGAATCTGTATCTACAGGAGGATGGATGACCGTGGCCACGCGTCCATAAAAGCGACGAATCCGATCAGCCACATGCGTTGAATTGGCAATAAAGTGATCGACGCGGGAGGCTGTTTTCTTATCATACCTCCGCAAAAATTTTACAAACGGTTTTGCTAAAAGCTTGTTTGGGGTAAAGCTCTGCTCCCAAATGTAGCGCATTGGCGTATGGCAATAGCAAATATGGGTTTGGTGGGGCTTTACTCGAACAGATTTTGCGACACAATGCGAGCTCGAAATAATGAGATCGTAATCGGAGAGATCAAAGCTTTCAATAGCAAGAGGGAATAGAGGGAGAAATTTGCGATAGTGCTTTGTGATACCAGGGATTTTTTGAAGAAAAGACGTTTGAATCGCCGGATCAGCCAATGGCCCCTTGAAAAGGGTGTATAGGGTTCCAGGGAAAAGTTCTGCCAGTGCTTTTAGCACTTTTTCACTTCCCCCTTCTGTAACAAGCCAATCATGTACGAGTGCGGTTTTCATCCTGACTCCTATTGAGGAAGGTGAATAAGGCAATCATGGGGATTAACCAATATTGAAAGTAGAGCAAGTTGTTGAACTGGCTGGTAAAAAAAATGCAGAGGAGAAGATAGATGTAAAGCCAGAAAAAGAGCCGGGGCTGCTTTTTATGAAACTGGCGAATGGACCAATAGACTCCATAGAGAGCAAAGAGAAGTGTGGGAATGAGACCAAAATCAATCAAGGTGATCAATAACGAAGAATCGGGAGCAAGTCGGCCAAACTCTAATAAGAAAAGAGGCGCCAAATAATGGTAGCCCACCCCAAAAAAGGGGTGTTGCCAAAAAAATTGCAATCCTTCCCGAAAGGTATCAAGACGAGCTAAGGCCGATTCATCTTCTGCAATATGCACGAGGCGCTCAAGAAAAACCATGCATTCATCGAAATAAAAGCAGCTAGCAAGAATTCCTAGGACAAGCAAAATGGGGAGTTTGCGCATCTGCAAGAGGAGGAGTGCAAGACATGTCGCAATCCCACTTCGGGAAAAAGTAAG
>JAAKFB010000206.1 GCA_011065235.1 Chlamydiota bacterium
ACCTTACCTGGTAACACGCTTTAAAAAAATTCGTTACCTCCTTAAACTAGTCGCACTTTTTTAAGGAGGTAACACCATGTCTAGTGCTCCCGTATGGGAATTTTCAGAAAACCCTTCACTGTTGCCTAACTAGAGGTGTTATACCACGCTCGGTCAGGTTTTGTGAATTTAGACTTGGCGAGACAAAGCCAAATTGATACGAACGAGGAGCACCATTCCCAAATAGGGAAGGGTGACGAGGAGGGGTGATTTGGCAAAGTCACAGCCAGTCCAAATTCACAAAACCTGACCGAGCGTGGTATAGATACTACGTTTTTTCTAGCTGATCGTGAAGCTCTAAAAGAGGCCCCTTTGTGAATTCTCCAGGTTTTGCCTTTTCATAGTTCGCAAAACGGATACCACGGCGGCTTTCCATACCTAGTCCTTCCATCACCATAAGAAGATCTTTTAAGGGAATTTGAACATTGTTTGTAACTACTACCATCGATCGTAACAAAGATTCCGCCATTTCAAAACTCCACAGACTCGGATGAGTGATCTTATCAAGCCGCTTCAAAGCATCGAGATAATGCTCGTTTAACGTGTCTTTTTTTTCTTGAGCTATCTCAAGCACTACACGAATAAATTTGTTGCTAGCATCGGTCCCATCTGGATTGAAGCTCACCTTGCTATCTGTAACAAATCCACAGGACCATAATAGCTTCGCCCGATCGAGGTATTCGGTTGCGAAAGTCGTTGCTTGTTCCTCTTTCAGCATTTGTTCTAAGATCGAAGGGATATGCTCCTGCATCTCTTCATCGGGAAAGGTGAATTCTAAGATGTACAATGCCTGATCTCTTTTCGTAAATTTGATCTCATTGTCTGTCGATACCCCATTGACTAAAACTTGGTATCTGTAGATTCCCTTCATATCGGGAATCGCGCTTTTGGAATATCCTATTTCGTTTTTTGCTACAGGACAGCGCCGATTAATTGGAAGATAGCTCGAAAAAAAGCCTCGAAAATAATTGGAAATGGATCTCCAAATCGCTAAGAACTTGCGGCAAAGCCATGATGGCTTGCTGGCAAATTCTTGCAAAGAATCGATCTGCCGCAGGGGTGGGCATGAGTGTCCAAATTCTAGGGAGGAGGCCTCCTGCTTCTGGATGGATTGTGTTTCTATACGCATAATTGTCCTTTCATTTAGTAAATGTTACAGCTGGTATAAGCATGGATGTCACCGAAATTTTGGTAGATTCCATCAGAACAAATAAGTCTTGAAGAGGAATCGTAAATTTGACAACTTCAGTGGAGGAAAAAATTCTCTCTATTTTCGTTTTATCCAAGGTGCCAGTTTTATGGTCGCGTGCAATGGCAGTTTCGACCCGCTCTAAGGATTGCAATGCTTTTGATTGAAGAGATTCCTTGTTCTCAATGGCTTGCTTCAACACAGCTACGACTTCCTTGTTTCTAGAACTTAAAGAGATCTCATTGTCGGTTTTTAGCCCACACATCCAAAGGCGCTTGGCCAAGGAAAAATTCACGGTCTTTACCGCATCCATTTTCTCATTCTTCATCACTTCTTGGAGCATCTCAGGTAAGTGGCTTTGCATTTCGCCTGAAAATGTGATCCCTTCCAAAATCACTGCTTGCTTTGCAAGCTCCACTTCGTTATCGGTCTTTTTTCCATTTCGTATCAGCCGGTATTTAACGCTTCCATTAGAGCCACCCACCTTGAAAAATTCGATAGTTGTAGATTTGGGCTCTGGTTTTTTGAACCAGCTTTGAAACCAAGTCCAAATTTTTTGGAAAATCCAGACGAAGAAATCGGGCTTCTTCTTCTTGGCGCACTCGCGCATTTTTGAGAAAGTTGACAGCGCTGGATCAAAACGAATGGAGGACCCAAAAGAGAGAGGAACTGCAGAGGGGATTTTTGTGGGATTGATACGCACCGCTAGCCCTAAAAAACTTAAAATAATTTAATTTTTCCTACGATAAAAAGCAACCAAACGATTACTCTATGTGACTATGAATGGAAAATTCCTCGCGAAAGAAGGGCAAAAATACGGCGATTTTGTCCTAGTCAACTATCAGCCCATTGAAGAATTGCAGATCGTCATGCGCGAGCTGATCCATGAGCCCACAGGGGCGCAAGTGATGCACCTCGAAAATGATGACCCAGAAAACCTATTTTGCCTCTCGTTTAAAACTCTTCCCGACAGCTCCAATGGCGCTGCGCATATTTTAGAACACACAGTTTTGTGTGGATCGCGCAAATTTCCGATCAAAGACCCTTTTTTCTCGATGAATCGGCGGAGTCTAAACACTTTCATGAATGCGATGACGGGCAGCGATTTCACCTGCTATCCGGCCTCTTCCCAAGTGGAAAAGGATTTCTATAATTTGCTCGAGGTCTATCTCGATGCGGTTTTTCACCCGCAGCTGAAGGAATTGAGTTTCTTGCAAGAAGGGCACCGGCTCGAGTTTACCACCCCTGGTGACCCGACAAGTCCGCTTGAATTCAAGGGAATTGTCTACAACGAGATGAAAGGGGCACTTTCTTCGACCGATAGCCGGGTTTGGCATGCGATGTTAGAAGCGCTTGTCCCCGATCTGCCCTATAGCTACAATTCGGGAGGAGATCCGAAAGACATTCCCGACTTGAGTCATGCCCAGCTCATCGAATTCCACGAAAAATTCTACCATCCCAGCCGATGTTTATTTTTCTTCTATGGAAACTTCCCCCTCCAAAAGCATCTTGACTTCATCGTCGAAAATGCCCTGCAAGGAGCGCAAAAACTTCCTCCACTCGATGGAATCGGCCATCAAGAGCGGTTCAAAGCGCCTGTCAAAGAGCAATTCTCTTATCCCACAAGTGAAACAGAAGACCTTGAAACCAAAAACATCCACGCTTTTGGGTGGTTGACCACTCCGCTTCTCAACCAAGAAGAGGTGCTTGCTCTGAGTGTTCTCGATTCGGTTTTAATGGATACCGATGCTTCCCCTCTCAAAAAAGCACTCCTCGATACCAAACTCTGCATCCAAGCCGATAGTTTTTTAGACACCGAAATGACCGAAGTGCCCTTCGTGATGCTCTTTCGGGGATGCAGAGGAGATGTTGCCGACAAAATCGAAAAAGCCCTTTTTGACAATTTGAAAATCATTGCCAAGGAAGGGATCCCTTTTCACCTTGTCGAGGCTTCGATCCATCAGCTCGAATTTGCACGCACAGAAATCGGAGGAGACCACTCCCCCTTTGGACTGACTTTATTCATGCGCTCTGCCCTTGCCAAACAACACGGG
>JAAKFB010000207.1 GCA_011065235.1 Chlamydiota bacterium
GTATCAACATGTTGATACATTTCTCCCCCATTCATAACATGTAAAAACTGCCCTCCGCGACATATCCCTGCCATAGGTATTCTGTGTTTTACAGCTGCTTTGAAAAGCAAGGCTTCTCTTTGATCCTGCAATTGGGATTTTACCCACAGAAACAAGCGTTGCCATTCGCGGCATGTGGATGGGATTTTTGATTGCATTGGCCCCGCTGTTTCAGTTTTTCTTTTCTCCAATTTTCGGCTCGCTTTCCGATCAAAGGGGACGCAAATCGCTGATCATACTCGGTCTTTCCATAGGTCTTGTTGGATTTTTGCTCGCTGTGTTGGGCGTCACTTTTTCGAGTTTAGCTCTTTTGATTGTCTACCGTGCTCTTTTTGGAATCTCAACGGCAACGATGACGGTTGTGCAAGCTTCGATTGTAGATATCAGCACGCCGGAGTCGAAGGCGCGCCATTTTTCGTTGTACAATATGGCTTTGGGGACAGGGTTTGCATTGGGGCCTTTTTTAGGTGGAATGCTCAGTGATTCCAACGTGGTATCGTGGTTTAGTTACAGCACTCCCTTTTTGATCGGAGCCCTTTTTACGGGAATTAACTTGGTCTTGCTCCATTGGAAATTTGAGGAGTCTCGTAAGCTCTCCAAGCGGACTCCATTGGATGTGTTTCGAGGGATCCGTCATGCGAAAATGGCCTTTCAACATCCTACTTTGCGTTTTGCTTTTCTTGGATTTTTTCTCTATTTATTTGGATGGGATTACTTCTCCGAGTTTGTCAGCGTGACGCTCATGCATTTGTTTGATTTCGGGGCGGCAAAGGTAGGCAATTTTTATGCCTATATGGGGTTTTTGTATGCGCTCAGTACTGGGCTTTTGACCGCACCGCTCATCAAGCGTTTTCCAGCGCAGCGCCTTCTGTTGATTTCGATGTTGCTCGGAGGGGTCTACCTCGTGTTCTTCCTTCTCATCAGAAATCCGATCTTCTTTTGGGGTTTTTTCCCAGGTCAGATTTTTATTCTCGGTCTATTTTTCCCCGTAGCGTCGACGTATGTGTCGGATCATGCGTCTGAGGATGAGCAAGGGGAGATGCTCGGTGCCTACCACTCGGTGCAGGCATTGGCTCTCATCTTTAGTCCGCTATTTGGTGGATCCCTGGTAGGGGCTATTCCGGCAATGCCGATCTATTTGGGAAGTGCGATGATGTGCTTAGGCGGGTTGGTATTCGCGGCAAGCTACGCTCGGAAGCGCTCTTTGCATCGCGTCGATGACAACGCTTAAGCCCTGTTCTTCTAAAGCTGAAATCTCAAAGAGGGTGCCAGGATCGAAAGGATAGGTTTCTCTGAAGGCTTGGATATTTTCTGTGGCACCTGGTTTATCTGTTTTGTTGAGGACAACGATGAAGGGCTTGGAGAGCATCTTGGGATTATAGGCTTCAATTTCTTGGCGCAATATTTCAAAATCCTGGAGGGGCGTGCGGTCTTCTTCATCGGGAGCGGCGTCGAGAACGAAGAGGAGGACAGAGGTCCGTTCGATGTGTCTTAGAAACTCTAGGCCAAGTCCTTTGTTGAGGTGAGCATCTTCGATGATTCCTGGGATGTCAGCCAAGAGGATGCGAGTGTAGTCTTCGCACTGGATGTAGCTCAAATTGGGAGAGAGGGTCGTGAAGGGATAGGCACCGATTTTGACTTGGGCATGGGTGATTTTATTCATGAGGGTCGACTTGCCCGCATTGGGGATGCCAACGAGTCCCACATCGGCGATGAGTTTGAGCTCGAGCTCAAGCTTTTTTTCTTCGCCAGGCTTGCCAGGAGTGCAGATATTGGGTGCGCGATTGGTGGAGGATTTAAAGCAGTTGTTGCCTTTGCCTCCTCTGCCACCTGTGCAAACGGTCCACTTGGATGTCTCAGGAGTGAAATCAAACAAGACTTCCCCAGTTTCTTGGTCTTTGATAAGGGTTCCAAAGGGGACTTTGAGGATAAGATCGGAACCAGAGCGGCCTTGTTGGAGTTTGGGTCCTCCTTGCCGACCATTTTCAGCGCGCAAAAATCTGCGATGGCGGTAAGCCTCGAGCGAATAGTAGCCAGAATCTGCTTCGAAAATAATTGCGCCACCGCGACCGCCATTGCCCCCGTTGGGGCCACCTTTAGCGATGCATCTCTCGCGACGCCAACATACCACTCCGTTGCCCCCCTTACCTGCAGTTAATTTCACTTTAACTCGATCGACAAACATCAGGGGGCTCCTCGCTAAGAGGTGGGCTGTACGGAGACGTACGTTCGATTGGTCTTGCGGAAAGTGACAATCCCATCGATTAGGGCGAAGAGGGTATCATCCCGCCCGGTTCCGACGTTTTTGCAAGGTTTCCATTTCGTTCCCCGTTGACGAATCAAAATACTGCCAGTTGTGACAAATTGACCGTGGGTTGCCTTGACGCCGAGTCTTTGTGCGTGAGAATCGCGTCCATTCCGGCTGGCACCCTGTCCTTTCTTATGAGCCATTACTCTATCCTTTTATCTCTGTGATTTTTACACGTGAATAGTTCTGTCTGTGTCCAACCTTGCGGCGGTAATTTTTCCGTTTTTTGTACTTGAAAGAGATGACTTTAGGGCCACGCACTTCCTGCATGAGTTCTCCGTGAACAACACAGCCATCCACATGGGGTTTGCCCACTTTAGCTGCAGAACCTGTATTCCACAGAAGTACATTTTTGAATTCGACTTTGCCATTTGCTTCAATGCCAAGTAACTCGACGTCAATGACATCGCCTTCTTCTACACGGTATTGCTTACCACCGGTCTCGATAATCGCGTACATACGACCTCCAATAGAAATTTGCATATTTCGTTTTAACAACTAAATTATATGGGAAAATCGAATGAGAGTCAAGGAACTTGGCGTCTTTCAAATTTTTTATTGTATGATTGTTAGAGAGATACGAACTATGTTCAATAAACAAATTGAATAATTAACTACAAATTTTTATTATGAAACTATAACTTAATATAAATATTAGGGGGAATTATGCGTGGAACACATCGCTCGCACAGAAGGAAAAAGCAGTCGAAAGTGACCATGAAAACCCATCGCAAACAGAAGGGGCAATCAAAAAAAGATTGGCAAAAGCTCTTTAGAGAACGTTTTTTTGTTTAAGGCGGAATACAATGAAAAAACAAACAAACAAGCCAAAAGCGAAAGAATCGAAGAAAAAGGAGAGCTCTTCGACCCCAACCCCTAAGGATGAAGGAAGCAAGTGGCAAGAATATTTGCGTCGCCATAAAG
>JAAKFB010000208.1 GCA_011065235.1 Chlamydiota bacterium
TTTTTGAAATTCTTGAGCATCACTTTCGTCAAAGTCGATATCGTCGATGACTTTGCTTGCGTTCCAATCCTGGTTCAGAGTATCTTCCATGTTAAAAGGTTCTCCTAAAAAAATAATTCTAAAAAAAATCCATTTGCCATCTGGCCAAATGAATCTTCCACTTGCCATTTAATGAATCAAGAGTATCAAAAATTACAAAAAAAAATCAAGAGGATTAAGAGGGGGCGAGAACATATCTTGTGGCCGAATCTTCACCTTGTTTTTTTTAAAATTTAAATTTAGGTTTGCATTATGTCTACGCTAGTCATGAAATTCGGGGGCGCCTCCATGGTAAAGCCCGAGCAATTTTCAATCATCGCGAGTCTTATTGAAAAACGGCTGGAAGCATTTTCACACGTTTTGGTGGTGGTTAGCGCAATGGGCAAAATGACCGATGAGCTAGTGAAATTAGCCCATTTAGTGCATCCGAATCCACCAAAACGGGAGCAGGATATGCTGATCACGGTGGGAGAAAGGGTGAGCATTGCACTTTTGTCGATGGCGCTGGACTTGAAGCGAATCGAGGCAATTAGCTTCACGGGAAGCCAATCGGGGATCATCACGACAGAGCAGCATGCCAATGCGGAAATTTTAGAGGTGCGCCCAGGGCGTATTCAGGAGGCCTTGGACCGTGGGCAGGTGGTGATTGTTGCCGGTTTCCAGGGAGTGAGTCGGGGCAAAGAGATCACGACACTGGGAAGAGGGGGTTCAGATACCTCTGCAGTGGCTCTGGCGGTGGCTCTTGGCGCAGAAAAGGTTGAATTCTACAAAGATGTACCCGGAATCGGGAAAAAAAATCCCAAGATTGAGGTGGGAGCTCAAATATTTTCTGAGTTATCCTACGATCAGGCCCTTGCCATTGTGGGTGAAGGGGCAGAGGTGTTGCATAGTCGGTGTCTAGAGCTGGCCAAAGAGCATGGAATGCCGCTCGAAATCCGCCCTTATTACGACCCTGAACGATTGGGGACAGAGGTTGCCCATGTATGAACAGATTGCAAAAAAAATTTTAGAAAAAATCGCTTTTCACGAGCAGCCATTGCTTAAATGGGAGCAAAATCTTGAAAATCCTCTGGAAGTGACGGTTTCTTTTGTCTGCCCGCACAGAAAAAATGTGAGTAAATTTTTCTTTGACATGATTAGCCGTTGGCTGATTCCGGGCAAACAGATCGATGTGATCCTGCATTTTTCGACGAATTTTATCCATGAAGAAAAAGTCTATGTCGTTTGTGAAATGATTTTGCTCTTCCAAAGTGCGCATGAGCTCTCCTATGCCAAGCACAATTTCCCCTTTCTACAGCGGGAAATTCTCATGGGGGCAAATTCTTTCTATCACGCGATGAAAATTCTCGAAATGAAGGGGCTGACATTAGATGAAAAGACGGCTCTGATTCAGGAGAAGATTGCAGAAATGGTGCGCCGATTCCCGCAGAAATTTGACTACGATATTTTCAGTGAGATGCAACATTTTTTGATTTCCTCAAAAGAAACTTTCAAAGCAGTGCGCCGCCCGTCAGAAATCACGCGGATCATTTTCACGTTGTATTGCTTTCGCAAAATTTTACAGCAAAAAGTGGCAAAAAACGGATCGAAGCGGCACTTGCGTTTGAAGTTCAAGAAGACGCTTCTACATACAACCTTTGGGGCAAAAGAGGTCCTTTCCATTTTCGTGGGACTCAATTTTCTCAAAGAACATGAACTTTTCGAAGAGAGGCATTTCATTTCGGCACTCTCGCATTTCATTCCGGACATTCAGAGCATTCATGGCTCCTATTATGCTCAGGAAAAGGATGAACAAATTCACACGTTCTATCTCGAAGTGGAAAAGGGGAATCAGCAGCCGTTTTCTCGCGAAGAAATTCAAAGGCTGCAGCAGGGCGTTTCTGCAGAAATTCGCAGTCGTGTCGAGCAATTAGTTCCTCCGATTTTCATGCCCCGCAATGAAGAAGAGGTGATGCGCAATATTTTGATTCTCAATCACGAGCTCAAGTATTTGCGTGACATTCCTCAAATGATCATTTCATTTGATGAGCAAACAGATACAGAGCTTTCATTCACAGTTGTTGTAGTGAGGATTGTCCATCCAGATAGCTTGCCTATTCGTGAGCTATTTGGAAATAGCCGTTTTGCCGACAACCTCGCCGTCGATCGAGTGAAAGTGGTGGGGCGTTTGCGTCGCAAGTACTCCAAAGAGGCGAGCGTATTAAGGGTGCGCCTGCCTGTTGAAGAATTTTTGCGCGAAGACTATTCGGTCGATCTTTTTCGTGCTCGACTGCAGCTCGTCAAAGAAATTGAGAATGCCATCGGAGAGGTACGCGACTACAATGGAGGAATGATTTCCAAGCAAAGTGAGAATTTCACCCTTCTCAAAAGGGAAATGGGCCAGCTCGCAAGCAAGCATGCCCTCTTGCTTCAAAACTTCTTTCACGCGATTTTCCCCGTGCAACTGAGCACAACACTCGATCCAAAACTACTCAAAATCCTTTTTTCGATGCTTCTTGAGATGATGAAAGCTCCCAAAGAGAGCGTATCACTCAAATCGAAAAAGGCCAGTGATAATTTATTTGTCATAGCGAGATTTCAAGATTTTTCTTTAAAACAGAAAATTTTCAATCAAATCGAATCGTTCAATCTCCCATCGAACGAACTCCTTAGCGTTCAGATGCAAATTTTTGATTCATTCTATTTGGGGTTTCTGTACCTAAACCCCGAAAAAGAAAAGCAAAAAGCATTCTTAGACTCCGTATCCTTGACTTTTGAAGTGAATTCTCCATACTAATAGACGTGAAAAACTGGCCTATAATCGTTGAACCTTCCCTGTTGTCTGGAGACTTTGGCAAGTTGGCTGATGAGGCCAAGCGGGTCGAAGATGCCGGAGCAGATGCCCTGCATATCGACATCATGGATGGGCATTTTGTTCCTAATTTGACACTTGGTCCCAAAGCCATCTCAGCTGTCAATCGAGTCACCGATCTCTTTCTCGATGTGCATATCATGATTTATAATCCTTTTGACTACATTGAGAGATTGGTCGAATCGGGGGCAGACCGGATCACATTTCATGCGGAAGCCACCGAAGATGTGGAAGAGACACTCAACTATATTCGCAAATGCGGTATCGAAGCTGGGCTCGCATTTTGTCCAGAAACCACCCATGAGATAATTCCGAAATACCTCGACAAATGCGATTTGATTTTGATCATGACTGTCCACCCGGGATTTGGGGGACAGGCTT
>JAAKFB010000209.1 GCA_011065235.1 Chlamydiota bacterium
AAAAATCGATTCATCTCTCGATGATTTTCCCTTGTAGATATTGCAGGAATATCTACTGCGGAAAAATCCTCAAGATCTGAACCGTTTTCCTGCTCGAGGATTGCCCAAGTTATTTCTTTACGGACCCTAACGCGTCTTGAGCTGACTAACGCTTTGCCAAATCGGATCCTACTCTCAGCGGTCCGTACGTTGTACTGTCCCACTTCGAACGGACCGATTTTGCTGTGCGCTAGCAGCCACTGACTGCAACTGCATAAAAAGATGACTTCGTCTCTTTTTGTAGCGGTTGCAGACCATTTAAAATATGGGAAAGTTCCTCCTGACTCGCTTTTGCAGTTCTTGAAGAAAAATGAGGTATACACATTCCAGTTCAACAATTGGTTTTTGACGGCGTCGGCTATGCCTCAAATTTTTCGTCTGTTCCTCGCTCCGTGTCTATGGACATTACAGCTCGTCGCATACAAAAAACCTGAGGGCTCCTGGCCAAAATTCCAATTCTTGAACTGGAATGTGTATAGCAATCACAGGTGGTATTTTGTTTACATGCTTCTTATTTTCTGTAATAATCGCGCTCACATATGAAAGGACTCATCCATAACCCAGTATTAGGTGGAAGCTTGCTGATCGCAGGAACCACACTCGGCGTTGGAATGCTTGCATTTCCCACGCTCACCGTCTTTGGAGGCTTTGTCCCTTCAGTCATCCTATTTATCCTCATTTGGCTCTTGATGCTGTGCTCTTCATTTTTCTTTCTCGACGCCAATCTGTCGATCAAAGGGGAAAATAACATGGTCACTATGGCTCAAAAAACCTTGGGCACTTGGGGAAAGCTCCTCAGTTGGGTGATCTATCTCCTACTTCTCTATTCCCTGATTGCCGCATTGATTGCTGGAAGCACCCCTCTTTTTGTCGGAGCGATCGAAGAATTGACCGGATATACTCTACCCAAATGGCTGGCACCTTTTTCTCTTCCTATATTGTTTGGCGGATTCATCTATACTGGGACACGTGGAGTTGACCTTGTCAACCGCATTCTAATGCTGGGATTGATCATCTCCTATTGCTTGCTAGTTTTCTTTGTTCCTGAACAGGTCAATTTTGACAATTTGGCTCATTTCGACATGCCTGCTATCACTATTGCTATCCCTATAGTGATCACCGCATTTGGCTATCACATCATCATTCCGAGCTTAACCACGTACATGAACCGAGATCGAAAAAAACTACGCAAAACCATTTTGATTGGAAGCTTCATCCCGATTGTCGTTTATTTACTCTGGCAAGCTCTCGTGTTGGGAGCCGTTCCTTTCAACCTTCTCTCGGAGGCATATGTCAAGGGAGTCACCGCAACACATCCATTATCTCAAGTCCTCCACAACCCCTACATCAGCCTGGCAGCAAAACTCTTTACCTTCTTTGCGATTGTAACCACATTTGTCGGGGTGACATTGAGTATGTCTGACTTTTTGACAGACGGTTTCAAAATCAAAAAAAGCGGGAAAGGCCGCCTGATGGCGATTTTACTCACCTTCGTCCCCCCTCTATTTTTTGTTTTCACCTATCAAAGAGGATTTTACATTGCCCTGCAGTTCGCAGGAGCCTTTGTGGCGATTTTGCTCGTCTTTTTGCCTGCAGCAATGGTCTGGAAGCACAAAAACTATCAAACGGGGGCAAAACGGCTCTTGCTGCTCTTGGTGATGGCAATTGGCATTGGAATTGTTGTTTTTGATATACTTGAAGAAAGTGGAAAACTAAAGCCACTAATAGTTAAGTATATTCAAAAATAATGTTTGAACTTGTCACCGAATATCAGCCGTGTGGAGACCAGCCCGAAGCGATCCAAAAACTTGCAGATGGCGTCGTATCTGGAAAAAAATCCCAAGTACTTTTGGGCATTACAGGCTCTGGAAAGACCTTCACGATGGCCAACGTCATCGCCCATGCCAAGCGCCCTGCCCTGATTTTAGTCCACAACAAAACCCTCGCCGCTCAGCTTTATCAAGAGTTCAAAAATTTTTTCCCCAATAACGCCGTCGAATATTTCGTTTCCTATTACGACTACTACCAACCCGAAGCCTATCTGCCTCGGACTGATACCTACATTGAGAAAGATCTCGCGATCAATGATCAAATCGATCGGATGCGCCTGTCTGCCACACGCTCGCTCATCGAACGGGAAGATGTGATCATCGTCGCCTCCGTTTCTTGCATCTATGGCCTAGGGGTTCCCGAATACTACAGCGAAATGCAACTCAAAATCGAAAAAGGGCAAGAAATGCGCCGCGATGAAGTGCTCCTCCACCTCGTTGAGATGCATTATAAGAGGGGAGATTTTGATCTCGCAAGAGCCACATTCCGCGCTCGAGGCGATGTGTTAGAAGTGATGCCTGCCTATGAAGAAAATCTCGCCTATCGAGTTGAATTTTTCGGTGATGAAATCGATCGGATCAGTGAAATTGATCCCCTCACAGGACAAGTGCGGCAGCGGCTGGAAAAAATCACCATTTTCCCCGGCTCTCACCATGTCACTCCAGAAGGAGTGCGTCTCACCGCGATGGAAACCATCAAAGAAGAGCTAAAAGAGCGGATTATCACCTTTGGAAAAGAAGAAAAACTTCTCGAAAGGCAGCGGATCAAAGAAAGGACCACCTACGATCTTGAAATGATCCGAGAAATGGGCTTTTGCAAGGGAGTCGAGAATTATTCCCGCCATTTTTCACGCAGAAATCCCGGAGATCCTCCTCCCTGCCTTCTCGATTATTTTCCCAAAGACTTTCTCCTCTTTGTCGATGAATCCCACCAATCCTTGCCCCAAGTGCACGCCATGTATAACGGAGATAGGGCCCGCAAGAATTCCCTTGTGGAGTTTGGATTCCGCCTCCCATCTGCCTATGACAATCGCCCCCTAAAATTCGAAGAGTTTTACCGACGGATCCACCAAGTGATCTATGTATCTGCCACACCCGGACCTTGGGAAGTGCAGGAAGCACAAGGAGAAATCGTTCAACAGATCATCCGCCCGACAGGTCTGCTCGATCCGATTGCCACTGTAAAGCCTGCGACCAACCAAGTGGACGATTGCCTTGAAGAAATCCGGATTGAGACCGAAAAAGGTGGAAGAGTTCTGGTCACTGTTCTCACCAAACGGCTCGCAGAAGACCTCACCCAATATCTGACAGAAATCGGGGTAAAAGCCAAATACCTCCATTCGGATATCGAAACTCTTGAAAGAGTGCAGATTATCAA
>JAAKFB010000021.1 GCA_011065235.1 Chlamydiota bacterium
TGTCACTTTCACCAGTCCCCATCAATCCTTCGGTGGCTTCTCTCCCTTCGTGCTTGACAGTAGATGCCATTCCCGCGTTGCGCAGGTTTTCAATGGCTCTTTCAATGTTTCCACCCGATTCTTCCAGCGCCACTTTGCATTTTCCCATGCCGACACCGGTCCGCTCGCGCAGCTCTTTAATCAGTTGTGGGGTTGCGTGACTCATGGCTTCTCCTCGTCTGTAGTTTCTGCAATATCGGGACCTTTTTCTTCTTTTTCTTCTTCTGCAGCTTCCTCAGCGGTTTCAATGCCCGACTCTCCAGAAGGCGCTTCTTCTTTGGCAATTGCAATTTGCATTTCGTTTTTCTGATCGACGATCTCTCGGGTCAGAGATCCTAAGATGAGTTTAATGCTCTTGAGGGCATCATCGTTACATGCAATGACGTATTCGATAGGATCGGGATCGCAATTGGTATCGACAAGGGCTAGCACCGGAATCCCGAGCTTGTTGGCTTCTTTCACTGCGATATGCTCGCGAGAAGGATCGACGACCACGAGCAATCCAGGAGGTTTTCGCATGGCCCGAATTCCCGAGAGGTTTCGGTCAAGCTTGATTTGGGCTTTGCCCATGTTTGAAATTTCTTTTTTCTTCAGCCCTTCTCCACCGGAGGCGAGTTTCTTTTCAATCCGCTCTAAGGTTTTTACTGACTGCCGAATGGTGGTCAAGTTGGTCAGCATCCCTCCAAGCCAGCGCTCGCAGACGTAGAATTCACCCGCATCTTCTGCACATTCGCGCACGACGCTTTTCGCCTGCTTTTTCGTTCCGATAAAGAGGATGGATTTCCGGTTTTTGACAGTTTCGCGCACCACTTTAATCGCATTGCGCACTTGTTGCATGGTTTTGGCGAGGTCAATGATATAAATGCCGTTGCGCTCCTCAAAAATGTAGCGTTTCATTTTTGGGTTCCAACGGTGCTTTTGGTGCCCGAAGTGGGCTCCACTTTCAAGAAGGTCTTTGATTGTAATCTTTTTTTTGGTTGCCAAGCTTTGTCCCTTTGGTTGACGACGGCATCTCCACTTAAGATGTGGAAATTTCAGTCTTGGTTTAGCATTTAACCCGTGAGTGCTAGCTCTTTTCCTCTATGCTACCTGCGGAGTTCTCATCTACTTCGCTTCTCTCGTCGCCAAGGTGTAAACACCTTGCCTTCCTCGAGAAACTTGTACCTGAGCCCCTCGCTAACGCCTAGATAAAAAGAGCTAGCACTCACGGGTTCAAGCGCCTGGTCAGAATCGAACTGACACTAGTAGCTTGGAAGGCTACTGTTCTACCATTGAACTACAGGCGCAAGTGGATATAAATTTAACTGAAAAGCTTCTTTTTTTCCAACGAAAATGGTAAAAATTAGATAAAAAAGCTCTCATGAAAACAAACAAAATTCCATTGCGCACAAATCGCATTCTCAATTTTTTTCTAATCAGTTTGTTGCTGATTCTGATCCGCGTATGGTATTTGAGCGTTGTCCAGTACGATGTCCACTACGAAGAATCGCAGAAGCCGAAGCGGCGTACGGTGATCGAGCGCGTAGAAAGGGGGACGATCCGAGATCGGTTCAATATTCCCCTTGCGGTCAATAAAATGCAGTACAACGCGGCGATCTGCTATGCCGATATCCGCCAGATGCGTCGGAAAGAGCGGAGGCTCTATATTGAAAAACTCTCCCATTTTTTGGCAGAAGCTCTCGAAATGAATCCGCTAGACATTGAGGATACGATCTACGGAAAAGCCTGTTTATTCCCCCATACCCCTTTTGTTCTGAAGGAAGATATTCCAGAAAAGCTTTACCACCGGCTCAAAATGTGCGAGAGGGATTGGCTCGGAATACAAATGCAGCAGACGACAAAACGGCTCTATCCTCAAGGGAAATCAGCATGCGATGTGATTGGCTATCTCGGGGCCATCGCCCCTCCAGAATATTTTCAGATCGCTCAAGAGATCGCTACTCTGAAAGCTTATCTCGCCGATTATGAGGCGGGAAAAGCGACTTTTTTGCCAAAAGGTTTTTTAAATGCCAGCGAGGTATGCGAGCGTTTGAGCAGTCTACAGACACGCGCCTATACGATTAACGACCAGGTAGGGAAAAGCGGGATCGAAGCTTCCTTTGACGAGCTTTTGCACGGGGCACTCGGAAAAAAAATGTATGAGATCGACATCAAAGGCAATGTTCTCGGCGATCTCCCCGGCGGCAAAACGCCCATTCCCGGTGAACGGCTCATTTTGAGTCTTTCCTCGGAACTACAACTCGAAGCGGAAAAGCTCCTTGCAGAATACGAATTTCTCCAAGATGTCCGCGACCGGGCAGGAGGGCGGCAGCGCTATCACCCTTTGCAGCGCGGTGGTGCGATTGTGGTCATGCATCCCAAAACGGGAGAAATTCTCGCACTCGCTTCCTACCCTAGATTCGATCCGAACGACCTTGTCCCCGCACAAAGTCTTGAAAAACGAAAAGAAAATCGGGCATCGATCCTCAAATGGTTGGAGAGCGACTCGTACATCGGAGATATTTGGGATGGGAAAAAGCCACTTGAGCGGGAAGGTTTTGCAAAAGGGGCATTTTTCACCGAAGAAACCTCTCTGACTTGGGAAACCTATCTCCACACGATTTTATCTGAAAAATCGACTCTACACAAAATCATGGGCTCGATTGATACGATCGCCAAAGCGGTTCACTTAGACGAGGACCTGCTAGATACCATTCCTTTTGAGCGAGACAAGCTTCTTTTGTTAGATTTGATCCGTATGGTCGCTCCCAAAGAAACGTTTCCCGAGAGTCTTTTGCACCATGTGGAGGATCAAAGTCTATCGGATTTGCGCCTCTTTTGTCAGACGGCAGCGCGCCACCTCGCCCCTCTTAGAGAGCTCGCCTTTGAATGTTTCCACAGCTTGGATTTTCGCAAATGGCGTGAAGAGAATTTTAAGAAGTTTCTCAAAGAAAAGCGGGCCGAAGAGCTAGCCAAAAGACGCTATGCGCGTCCCTATACTGAATATCTCGAGCGGGAAGAAAATGAGCAGTTCGCTGCATTTTGGGAGGACAATCGTCTAAAACTGCTCTACGCCTATATCATGAATGAGGGAGAATGCCAGTACCTCCAAGACATTGCCTATTTGCGAAAACAGGCAGATGATCCCCTCCTTGAAGAGTTGAAAAGCCTTCTCATTCCCATGCAAAAGAGCGATCGCCTTGCCTATTTGCAAAATTTGCGCACCTACCAAGATCTAACCCGCCCTCTTATCGGTAAATACCCTGCACTGCGTAGCCAAGACCAAGTCCAATATGAAAAACATTTAGCTGCTGCATTTTATCCCTATTGTGGATTTGGATATGGCCGCTCTCAAGCCTTTCGCCATGCAAGCCCGATGGGATCGATTTTCAAAGTGATCCCCGCCTATGCAGGACTCAAACAACAATCTGAGCGAGAAGCAAGAGATCTCAATCCCCTCACCCTGACTGATGATATGCAATGGACGGCGAGCCCCGGGAGTAACAGTCAGGTTCTCGGATTTAAAGAAAATGGAGAGACGATCAAACGCCTCTACAAGGGAGGACGGCTGCCACGTGCTTATCCCAAAATTGGGAAAATCGATATCGTGAAAGCTCTCGAGCGCTCAAGCAATCTCTATTTTTCAATTCTTGCGGGAGATGTTCTCGAGAATCCAGGATCTCTCTTAAGTGCAGCAATGGCATTTGGCCTTGGCTCTAAAACGGGGATTGATCTTCCTGGGGAATATCCTGGCAAACTTCCCGATGACATTTTTCATAACAAAACAGGACTCTATTCTTTTGCCATCGGGCAACACTCTCTTATCGCAACACCCCTACAAACTGCTGTCGTATTCAGCGCTATTGCAAATGGAGGGGAAATTCTCAAACCCCAAATGCTTAATTTCTCTGCTGGCAAACAGCTGACCTGTTACGAACCTAAAGTTGTGGATACTCTCGATTTTTCTCCAGAGCTTCGCGCCACGCTGCTCAAAGGAATGCAACAAGTCACCAATGGAGAACGGGGGTCTGCACGCACTGCAATCATGCGCGAGGATTTTCACAACAAAGAGGCCCTCAAAGCGTATCGCAAACTCGCTCCCACGATCGTGGGGAAAACGGGAACTGCTGAAATTCTCTTCAAACAAACCCTCGATGCTGAAAGTACAGCTGAGCTCGAGAAACACGTTTGGTTCGGAGGGATTTCTTTCAAAGATAAAAATCTTGAAGAGCCGGAACTTGTCGTTATTGTCTATTCCCGTTTTGGCTCTGCAGGTCGGCAAGGAGCTCCTATTGTTGCCAAACTCACACAAAAGTGGCGCGAAATTCAAACTTTGCACTAACATCCATTCATGACTTGGGAAAACGCACTATATGCTTTCGCAAACAATTGTATGGCCTCATCTCGAGAAAAATGGGATGCAGGGCAAAAAGGAGAAGCTTGGGGGTATACAATTCCCGCGCGGCTTGCCTATCTCTGTGACACGATCATCAACTTGGTGGTCTTGCCTTTTTCCATCATCGCAGTGACCGTAGGCACCCTTCATGCTCTTTTCACGTGGAACTGGCAATCCTCCATTTTTCAATCGACTAAATCTGATATCATGGAAAGGGCCAATCACTTTTTCCTCAGTGCTTTCGGGAGCACAATTTCACCTTCTCTTGCACATAAGTACCGCGATCTGAACATTGCCCCCTATATCGTCGCCTTTCGAATCACCGTCATTTCTGCGGGCGTCATCTACTACGCCTTTTTCCGCTGAGTTTTTTGCGACATTTTTTGCCAAATCATGTCGCAAACCATGTCACAAAAGTGTCACAAAACGTTCTAAATAGCTCTAATCAAGTGGGTTAGTTTTATACCGAGAAGCCTTTTTGGTTCCGGTCTGTGAAATTAATCCTTTCTCTATGAGGTCTGAAATATCTCGCTGCAGCGTCCTTCTGCTAACACCTTCATATAAGGATTCATATTCTTGAATCGTAAATTCTTTTTCTCCGAGAAAATGTTCCATTGCCTGTTTTTGTCTTTCAGAAAGATTAAATTTCACCGCAATAAAATCGAATTTCATCACTTCAGAACTTTTAAGCTCAATCTCATGCATTTGAGTTTCAAGAGCTTTACAGAAATATTCAAGCCAAATGGTCATATCCATCTCATTATTTCTGACAGACTGAATAGCATGATAATAATCTTGTCGATTTCGATCATAATATTCGCTTATTGTAAAAAGCTTTTTAAAATCATAACCAGACTGATAAAGGAATAGAGTAGACAAAAGACGAGCCGTCCTTCCATTTCCATCTAGAAATGGATGAATATGGACCAGTTGAAATTGTGCCATACCAGCTACAAGAACAGATGGTATTTCGCGTTCATTTTTCAACCAATCTATTAATTCCACCATGAGTATCGGAACTTCGTAGGCTGGAGGGGGCGTATAAATCACTTCCTTCGTTTTGGAGTTTGCCACATAATTTTGTACGGTTCTATATGCACCTGGTTGCGCACTATTTCCTCGAACGCCTTCGACAAGCTTTTTGTGAATCTCCCTAATCAATCCTTCTGTAATCGGATTTTTAGAAAAGATATAATCAGAAACAAAATCGAAAGCCTTTTTATAATTTAACAATTCTTTAGCATCGTCCTCATCAACACCAGATACTTTTTCCCCCGCAAGCAATTTCTCTGATTGCTCTAGAATCAAATGGGTTCCCTCGATATGAGTCGTATGGTGAGCTTCTAAAACAAGCGCTTTGTTTTGCATTTTAGCAATCCAATTTTCAGAAAGCTGTGCTGCTTCTAAAAAACCGTGTGTACGCTCTATTGCAGCTAGTGAAGTTGCCATAGGAATGGAAATATTGAATTTAGGAATGAAAGCCATCTGTTTTTACGACATTTTTTTCTTAATTATGTCACAAAAACCTACAGTTGGCAATGGATTTTTGCTTAAAGGCCGAAATCGTTCTCTTGAGCCCCTCTTCAAGTGCAATGGTGGGTTTCCAATTCAGTTCTTTTTCTGCTTTGGCAATGTCTGGACATCGCATTTTGGGATCATCTTCGGGGAGAGGATGATACACTATCTTCGAAGATGAACTCGTCAACTCGAGAATTTGATCTGCTAGCTCTTGGATCGTAAATTCCGAGGGATTGCCAATGTTGATAGGACCTCTGTGTGGACTTTCCATCAGCAAAATGAGCCCAGAAATGAGATCATCGACATAACAAAATGAACGGGTTTGCTCCCCTTTTCCATAAATTGTCAGATCCTCTCCGCTGAGCGCTTGTAAGATGAAATTGGAAATGACACGTCCATCATCCTCTTGCATGCGGGGGCCATAGGTATTGAAAATCCGCGCGATTTTGCTCTGCTTGTATGGAATTAAGAGGGTTTCTGCTGCCCGCTTTCCCTCATCGTAGCAAGCTCTGGGCCCGATCGGATTGACATGTCCCCAGTAGGATTCGGGCTGCGGGTGAACGGCTGGATCGCCATACACTTCGCTTGTCGACGCTTGCAAGAGCGTTGCCCCGTTTTTTTGAGCGAGCTCTAGCATATGAAGGACTCCCACCACGCAGGTGCGCATGGTAAAGGTCGGATCGCGCTGATAATGACGGGGAGATGCAGGGCAAGCCAAATTGTAGATCTCATCGACTTCGATATCGATGGACGTGCAAATGTCGTGCTCGATGAATCGGAAGTTTTCTCTTTCTTCTAGGTGGGAAATATTGTCTCGATTCCCTGTATAGAAATTATCGAGGCAAATCACAAGGTGGCCTTTGGCCACGAGTTGCTCACATAGATGGGAACCGAGAAAACCGGCGCCGCCGGTCACAAGAATCTTTTTTATTTTGTCAGCACACATAGAGGATTTTTCTGTTCAAAGGGGACTAAATCTTCCGCTTTTTCCTCTTTTAATGTCAATACCACTCGATTTGCTCGGTCCAGGCATTTGAGAGCCTCTGCAGAACTAGCTCCTTGTTCACACGCAAGGATGCAGGCCTCTTTTCCTGAGTCTTCAAGGACCGCTGCGAGCTTTTCTTGAAATGCTCCCCCTATAAGAGCAACCACATCACCCGTCTGGATTTCTAGGGCAATGCGCTGGAGGGTTTTTGGCAAATCACGCAAATCCCCCATGATTTTGTGGCCGCGATCACGCAAATATTCCTCAGAAACTGGAAGGCCCCTTGCTGCTGCGACCACAAGAATTGCGATAAAGTAGAATACGCCTCCAAAAATCCCACCCATCGACGAGATGAGGAAGAAATGAGAGGGATGCATTTGCAGCGGAGCATCGGCAGCATCGAGAGGTTTTGACTCGATGTGAAAAAGATGATGATTGATCACCTTGGATTCACTCAACTGGGTCAATCCCTCAATAATTTGTAAAATCAATTCTTTTTTTAATTTGAGCTGACTTTCCAAGCGCCACTTTTCGGGAAGTCCATCCATTTTCGACTCGAGTTCCGTAATTTTTTGATCAATATTGTCTTTTTCCTGATCCATCAACCTCATCACAGTCTGGCCGAGGCCTCCCATTTTCGCCTCGACGAGATCTATTTGGAGATGCAAAAAATCGATTTTCTTATTGATGTGCTCGCGCAAGAACTCTTTTTGCATCGCGAGCTCTTCATTCAAAAGGCGCAGTTCTTTTCCACTCCGCTGTTCTTTATCGGCAACTTGAAACGAGAGCTCTGTTCCTCGTTGGATGAGCTTTTGGCTCACTTCATCTATGAGTACTGAGCTAAGCGCGCTCAGCTCCATATCTTGACAGAGTGCATCGAGCTGTTTGATTTTCAAAGAGAGTTGATCTCGCTCATGAACATACTCTCCATGCAATCGATTTGCCATTTCCAAATTCATTCCATCGAATTCCTCTGTTTGCCCTCCGACGGCTGGCAACTGGAGAGAGGCTTCTAATTGAGGGCGTTTCCACCGTTTTTGCTCAATATCGAGCTGATGTCTTTGCGCGGTGTATTTTTCTTTGGGCTCGACAAGAAGCTCCAATTCTTGTGTGAGACCCATCACATTGGTGTTTTGCAAATAGGCAACATGGGCGTCGAGTGCATGATCGAAATCGCGGCCGAGCTGTTTCTGTCTTTTTTCCAGATAGGCGATTTGCTGATTTGCCAATATTTCGTGCTCTTGGAGCAATTGATCTTGGTATTGGCGCATCAATCCATCTAATATTCCAATTGCCGTTTCTCTTTGGGGGTGCCTGCACCGAAGCAAAAGAATAGTGTGATCAAGACGACTGGGTTTGATTCTCAATCTTTTTTGCAGCTTGGCCACAGCGTCTCTTTTTGCAAGGATCTGAAAAGCCACCGGTTTTTTCACAGCCGGCATCTGACTTAAAGTCCACGATCCATTTTCGAGACGGACGGCATCCCCTACCCTTCCCGTTGCCACACAGGTTTTGTTCTCATCGAGAACTTCAAATGTCTCCTCCGAAATCGGACGCACCCAAAAGGTTCCCGCACCTGCAGAAACATGGCGAAAAACAAAGTTCCTTTTCACAGGTTGCATCTGCAACCCCATCTCTTCGACCACTTTTCCAAGAAGAGATTTGGACTGCATCACGCAAGCAGCAGAGGTTTCCTCTGGCGTCATCCGAAATGATTTAAGGATCGATTGCAAAGACGAGGCCTCTTCTCCTTGACTTTGAGCTTGTTTGAAGCTCGCTTCCGCACGATAGCCAGGCTCTACAAGGATCCACATGAGGACAAACGCAAGCACAAAACATACTCCGCTGGCAATTGCCACGCGCATTATATTTTTTCGAAAAAAGCGGATGATTTCAGACAGATAAATGACCCGCTCAGAACTCATGGAAGTACAATTCCCACATTTTTAGAGCCGCGCAAGATGAGATCTAGGCCCACCAAAGTCGGCAAGATTTGATTGACAGAGCGATCCCACTCGGTGAGTGGCGTTGAGGCGACATAGACAATGTCTCCAGGAATCAGTAAAAGAGACACGCTCGGAAGACGCACCACATGCTCCCAATTGAGAGTGTAAATTTTTGGATGGACGATGTTGCCTCGGATAACTTGGATGTAGCGCTTGTCTCCCGTGATGGGAATGCCCCCTGCCTCTGCAAGCGCTTGGCGCAGCGTCATGAATCCGTTGGGAAGATCGATCACCCGTTGCTTGTTCACCTCACCCAAAACCATCAAGTTCGATGCCGCCTGATCGGCGATGTAAATTTTATCGCCTCCACGCATGACAATGTTTTGATCCATGTCCCCTTCTTTGACCAATTTGTAAAGATCGACGGGCAACAAATGCCCCTGCCTTACGACATAACTTTTAAAAAAATTGGCACAATGGGGAACTTTGGCAAGAGCGAGCACCTCAAACAACCGGATCTGCCCATCTACGGGAATAATCGGCCTCTCGACAAGCCCCATCAATTCGACTTTGCGAGATTCTCTCTCTTTGTAACTTAAAAACACTTCTACATCGCGGATCTCTTTTTGGTAGGCGCATTCAATTTTTTCCTTGGCTTCTGTTGGCGTCAACCCTTCCACCATGACCGGCGCCAAATCGGGCAAATGAATTTTTCCATCCATGACCCGATAGCCCACATTTTGCCCAATGGCCGACACCGCAGCTGCGAGATCGCCCCGCGTTGGGTGATGGACGGCAATATGGAGCAAATCTCCGTCGTGAATCACGTCAAGATATTCTTCGAGAAGCTCCTCATCGAGACATTCATGGCACTTCCCTTCCATTTCCAAAATCGCAAACTTTCCCTCTTGGACCTGGTAGGAATCGATGACGAAATCATCGGCACCGCACACATCGCATCCCTTGTAGGGGGGATTCGTACAGCTTGCCGCGAAAAAAAGAAGAAGAATCAAAAATCTCATAGCCCTATACTATAGAACATGGCTAATTCTCGTAAAAGAATCTTGATTACTGGCATTGCCGGCTTCATCGGTTTTCATCTAGCTAAAAAACTTCTCGCAAGAGAGGACATGGTCGTCGGCTGCGACAATTTCAATCCCTACTACGATCCGGCTCTCAAAAAAGAGCGCGCTGCACTCCTTCCCGAAGTGCTCCACTGCGACATCAACGACGAACAAACACTTGAGACCTACGTCGAAAAACATCAGATCACCCACCTCGTCCACCTCGCAGCTCAAGCAGGTGTCCGCTACATCATCACCCACCCTGAAAAATACCAAGAGACCAATTCTAATGGATTTTTTCATATTCTCGAAATTCTCCGACGCCGCCCCCACATCAAATTCACCTTTGCCTCCTCCTCCTCGGTCTATGGGCTGAACAAAAAAATCCCCTTCTCAGAAAATGATGTGACCGACTCCCCCGCAAATTTTTACGGTGCGACAAAAAAGAGCAATGAACTCATGGCTCATGCCTACCACAATCTCTATGGCATTGCGACAACAGCTCTGAGGTTCTTCACTGTTTATGGACCCTTTGGAAGACCTGATATGGCCTACTATTCTTTCACAAAAGCCATTCGAGAAGAAAAGCCCATCAGACTCTTCAATCACGGCAACATGAAAAGAGATTTTACCTACATCGACGACATCATTGATGGAATCATCGCCGCCATCGATTATGAAGCTGCCTTCGAAGTATTCAATCTTGGCAATAACCGCCCCGAAGAGCTGCGCAAAATGATCCAGATCATTGAAGATTTCACACAAAAAAAAGCGATTCTCGAAATGCTTCCAATGCCTCAAGGCGAAATTCAAATCACGTATGCCGATATCACCAAAGCACAAAAAATTCTTGGATTTTCACCCAAAATATCACTCGAAGACGGCATGCAACGTTTTCTCGAGTGGTCCACCTCATGTAGCCTATGTTGACATCCCTACTAGAGAGAAGTTCCTGGTTCATTTATAAAGTGGGCATGCCCCTTGTCTATTTTTATCACCTGCTCATCGCCAGCGTATTTTTGAACACCGCTGCAGAAGATGCGCAAGGCCTTGAAAAACTCGCCAACACTGCACTGATCCCCATGCAATATTTTTTTGAGGGAAAAACAGCGATCCCCACTCCAGACGGCACCTACACCTTTGAGCGACGTTTCGATTACGACCACCATTTTTTTGCTAAAACCGCAGCTTCCACCGTCGCCCTTCCTTTTAGTCTCGTCATTGGCTCGACCCTAAAATCTCTTTCCTACCTCTCTCCCTCCACCAAGGAACGGGCTGCACATATCTACGCTGCAGCCCACTCGACAAACGTCAGTTCCAACCTCGATTATTACCAGTCGATTGGCATGCAAGTGGAAGATTATCGCGATGCCCCCCTCATCGATCCGCCTAGATGGGAGCGCCAAGCTGGCGCAGAAAATCAACTCCTCGGCGATGTCGAAGCTCTCCAAGAAATCGTCCGGATCCTCTCGAAGCACAACATCCCCTTTTGGATCGATTGCGGCTCGTGCCTTGGCGCCTATCAATACGGTGGCGCGATTCCCGGTGACTGGGACATCGACGTTGCCGTGCTTGTACCTGATTTTGAAAATGTCAAAAATGCGTTGCAAGAGCTCGATCCGAAAAAATTCATCGTGCAAGATTGGTCGGGGCGTGCTAATCCCAAAACGTATCTCAAAGTCTACATCCATGAGACCGGCGGAATGATCGATCTCTATCACTTTGCCGTTGATGCAGAAAAAACCGAAATCCACACCCTATTTTCTAATGAGCACAACATATTCTCACCGACCGACTGGAAAGAGAGAGAAAAGCGCTACACCGTCCCCATGGCTTTTTCCACCGTGTTTCCCTTAAAAAAAGCCCTCTTCGAAGGCATTGAAGTTCCCGTCCCCGCCCAAACCGAGCACTATCTCCAAGCGTTCTACGGAGAAAACCTCGCCCCTGCACGCGTCTACAGCGAGATTACAGGCAATTACGAAAAAGATCTCTCACATCCCTATTGGAAAACCCCCCATGCGCATTAAGCTTCTCCTCCTCCTCCTTCTCCCCTCTTTTTTATGCGCCAATGATTGCCGTCCGGGACTCCTCTCTCTCGGTGTTGGGACTTGGGATACTCTCCGTCCACGCGAGCGGATGCTCCAATTTCAAGCGGAGTATAAATGGAGTGCTTCTTGGCATGGAATCCAGCCCCTTGCGTGTCTGATGTTCACAGAAAAAGGGTCGGTCTATTTTTGCTTTGGTGCTTGCTACGATATCTATTTGTGGAAACACCTCGTGCTCACACCCAGCTTTGCGCCGGGAGTCTACTTTAAAAACGGCGGAAAAGAGCTCGGCTATCCACTCGAGTTTCGCTCCTCAATTGCCCTTGCGGGGGAGTTCCGCAACTGCAATCGCCTCGGCGTGCAGTTCTACCACATCTCCAATGCGAGCCTCGGCTTCAAGAATCCCGGCGAAGAATCGCTTGTAGTCTTCTACGGCATCGCCTTCTGATAACCACAAAGATGCTTCGAGAAAATGATTTCAGAGATTTTTATTACGATAAGTTCTGGCAGGTGTAGAGAGCTTTTTGTTTGATTTCCCCTTCAGCTAGGGCGTTGATGTGAGAAGAAGCTAGCTTGAGTATTTTATCGATAAGAGCAGGGAAGTCACGGCGGTGCGCTTCTGCGATAGCGCAAATAGCTTCCATTATTAGAGGGAAGTTGTGAGGTTGAAAGCCTACAAAAGTAGGATGGATTTGGAAGGCGAATTCAATAAATTGATAGGCCTCCTGAATAGAAAATTTTGCAATTTCACAAGCTGCTAGGACGTATTGCGTTTTTATAGGGTGCTCTTTAGAAGCTGTTTGTAAAAGAGTAAGAGCTGCTTGGTAGTCTCCAAAACCCGCCTCTGCCTTAGCAAGATCAATGGAAAAATTTCTGCCACTTGATAATTCTGGATTTTTAGTAACCGTGCGAATCCGTTCTAAAATTTGATTCTTCACTTGCTCATTGAGCGAGTTGTAATATCTTGTCATTGATGAAACAGTATGGATGATTTCAATAAGGGCTTCTTGATTTTCATACTCATTTCTGATCTTTTGTTGTTCAATATAGGCCAAAGCTATGGTTTGATAAGACTCATTGGGGTCTGTTTGCTTTTGGGCTTTATTGCACAGATTTCTTATGAACTTTACTGAAGGAGAATTTGAAAGGGGAATAAGCACATTAGCCTCTGCTTCTGCATAGTTTTCAATCCTTCTTCCAATAGATTCTGAGAGGTCTTTTTCTAATTCGTTACGTTTTGAAGGTGCTGTATTGAGTGCAATCGCTTTTCTTACGAGCTGATAAATCTGATTGCATCGAGCGATTTCAGCCTCTTTTTCGGCAATAAAACAAAGTGTTGGAATAATCCTGCATTCGATCCTAGTATTGAATTTAGACATGTCAATTTCAGAGACATTTTTGAAAGTTTGGTATTTTTTTAGAGAGTCAACAACCAATTCTGAGATTGCTAGGGCATAGGGTCTTTGTAAAGGGAGTGAAGTTTGGTTTCTAGCCGTCAAACTTGCCGAATCCAC
>JAAKFB010000210.1 GCA_011065235.1 Chlamydiota bacterium
TTTTAATAATTTTGAATCTATAGAAAATACAAATATACAAATCGATAAACAGCCAAGAGCCCCAAGAGAATGGGCTGGCCGTATCGTAGCGTGCTTGAATGCATGGGATGCCGAGGTAGATGCTCTACTTCCCAATAATCTTCGGATTCAAGATTCAATGGATCGGTTGGCAAATGAAATTAAAGAAATATTTGCCCCTCTTGCCAAGTTTAATCATTGGCTAAAAGAAAGTGGAAATGGGGATTGGTATCAGCGTCTCGCAGGGTCCCTTATTTTGCTTCCTTTGCGTTCTGCAAGCAATGTGGTTTCTTACCTCTATTCAGCAATCAGCACCATTCTTTATACCGCGGTTCATCCCTTAAATGGACTCAATCACATTGCTAAAAGCATTGTGATTGTTCTCGATGAACTCACAAAACCTGAGAACTGGTCAAAAATGGGTTGTGGATCTATTGGTGCGTTAGCAGGTCAAACTTTGATTCTGGGCAATCCTCTTTCTTTAATTGGTTTGGGAATTGGCGGAGCCGTTATCGCTGCGGGGATATCAGTTGATGCTTTAGATGCGGCAATTCGCTGCGAAAGGGGAAAAGAGTTGGAAGTGATCAGAGATAGGCTTGTGTTGCATGTGGGGCAAGCTCCAGAAGCGCTTCTAACTGGATTATTCACGGGAATGCTCATCGGAGGGATCAGACGTGCAACTCAAGGAGCTACTAAGCCAATGGACATCGAAAGAAAACCGACTTCACATGAGTACAAAAAATTTGAAAATGTTGCGCAATTTGCAGATGGCGATTGGAGTGGACATATCAAAACGCTTCACAACATGACACTTGAAGAAGCAAAAGCCTTTGCAGATCAAAATGACAAAGTTTCCTTTTTCTTTTATATGAAGTCGAATTTGACTTATGGAAATGGGACACCGAATATGAACTATTTTTCTTCAGGCGACGCAGTCTTCTTTTCTGGTAAGCCTACATGGGCGTATATACATGGAAAGGTGGATAGTTACATTAAAATATAAATTTTAAAAAATAAAAGGAGCAATAAAATGATAGGTAACACACAAAACATTCAAAATTCTAATAATTTTGAACCTATGGAAAATACAGATGTGCAAAACGATCACCAGCCAAGAGAATGGGCTGGCCGTATCGTAGCATGCTTGAATGCATGGGATGCGCAGGTAGATGCATTAATTCCCAGTAATCTTCGGATTCAAGATTCAATGGATCGATTGGCAAACGAAATTAAAGAAATATTTGCCCCTCTTGCCAAGTTTAATCGTTGGCTAAACGAAAGTAGAAATATAGATTGGCATCGGAATCTCGCTGCCTTTCTCGTGTTGCTTCCTATACGCTCTGCAAGAAATGTGGTTTCTCAACTTCATTCAGTAATCAGCACAATTCTTTATACCGGTGTTCATCCCTTGAATGGATGTAATTACATTGCTAAAAGTATCGTGCTTCTTCTCGATGAACTCACAAAGCCTGAGAACTGGTCAAAAATGGGTTGTGCATCGATTGGCGTTCTAGCCGGTCAAAGTTTAATTCTAGGCAATCCTCTTTCTTTAATTGGTTTGGGAATTGGCGGCGCTTTTATCGCTGCGGGGATTTCCATCAATGCTTTAGATGCTGCGATTCGCTGTGAAAAAGGCAAAGAATTGCAAGTGATCAGAGATAGGCTCGTGTCGCATGTGGGGCAAGCTCCAGAAGCGCTTCTAACCGGATTATTCACAGGAATGCTCATCGGAGGGATTAGACGTGCAACTCAAGGGGCTCAAAAGCCTGTGAAAATTGAAGATAAAGTAATCTCAGATGGCTTTAAAAAAATTCCAGATGTTCTCCAATCCAAAGATGGTGATTGGGGTGGATACATCACAACCATTAAGAATATGACTCTTGAAGAAGCAAAGGCTTATGCAAATCGAAATGATAAGATCACCTTTTTCTTTCGCTCGAAGACAAATGTTGTAGTAGGAAAATATGAACAACGCCCCTATGGGATGTGCGTGTATGAGCCTGGGACTACTGCCTTCTTTTCTGGTCAGCCTACATGGGCAAGTGCCCCTGCACCCGGAATGGTAGAGGGTTACATTAAATCCTAAGGCTCGGGACAAACTGTGCGGAGTTTGTTGCGCAGCGCTCGAAGGGCCGCCGGATGGTGGTCTCTTTGAGCGGTGATCGACTCGGCCTGCTTGAGGTATTCCCAAGACTTGTTGAAGTCGTAGCGCTCGGCGCAGACGATGGAGAGGTAATACTCGACTGTCGGATCACCAGCGTCGATATCATGATAGCGTGTGAGGATGCTTTGCGCCTCACCAGCACGTGAGAGCTGCAGATAGGTGACTGCCAGCTGGAGGATACCCGCACGGAATTTTGGATAGTGTTTGAGGAGCTTGTGAAGCTCCTCTTGTTTTTTTACGATCGAGTCTCGCGTTTCGTCAACAGGCATAAAGATCGCTTGGATCCCTTCTGCAGTGATTTTCCCATCGAGGTAATCGGTGGTGAGGGTATCGGGCGCGATGGCATAGTCAAAAAGATAATTCTTTAAAGGACGCAGGAGTTTCTCTCCTTCGCTTTTTCTACCGACAAAAAGATAATTGAGACCGAGGAACATGTGGACGAGGGGATCGTCTTTCAGATAGGGAAGCGCTTTTTCATAGAGTTTCACACAGGTGTCATATTCAAGTCGTTGCCAATAGACGGCAGCTTGGTTGAAAAAGGCCATCCCAATCACCTCTTTCATGTTCCGCTCTTGGAGTTTCCGCGTATTGAGTCCGAGGTACATCTCGCTGGGGGGATTGATCCCCCTAGCGGTGGTTTCGATATTGATTAGGGTATCGCCCTCGTGATAGCGGACGTAGATGTGACCCGGAGGCGTGATGATCTCTAAGGGGAGCTCGAGCCGCTGGGCAATGCAGAGGTAGAGGATCGACACTCCCAAGCAGACCCCTTGCCGACTATCAAGGACCGAGGGGAGGAAGGTGTAGAGGTCGATGTCTTTGGCGTAGAGCGAGTGGGGAGGGAAACGGAATTGCATTTCTTGGAAGATGTACCGATTGATCTCCCGGATTTTGTCGAGATCGGTCGGTTGTTTGGGAAGGCGGGCAAGGATTATAAGGGTCATGAGATCTAGGCTGGTTTCTTATTGCAAAGTATTGTTTTGTAAATTTTCTGA
>JAAKFB010000211.1 GCA_011065235.1 Chlamydiota bacterium
TCCCGCAACCTGGCTCACATACGGCGGCTCTCTCGATTACCCCTCCTTCAAGAGCCCCTCTTCTGCAAAAGCCATTTTGCCCCTCTACACTTTTTACGTTGCTCTTTTCAAACAAATCCCCATTAAAAACCTCTTCTATCGAGGGCGCTTTTATGCGATGGGATGGGACGAGGCCATCATGCACCCTATGCTCGAAATGGCAGCGACGCACCTCCAGAAGATTGAAGACATCCTCTATCTCCACAACTGCCAAAATCCCCTAAGCGATCATAAAATCCATCCCCAGTTTTATAAGCAATGCACCGCCAATATCCGGAAAAACTCTCCTTACGAACCGTTAAAACGCCTTCCCAACTCCACCGTTCAAACACAGCTCGCCGATTTGGTCATTTTCTCAGAAGATCGCCCACTGCAACTCTATGCCCTGCTCGAATCCATTCAATCTTATGTCAGCGGAGTGAACCGCATTTCCGTTATCTATAAAACCTCTTCGCCTGAATTCGAGAGCGGCTATCTCGAATTGAAGCTCACACTTCCAAAAGTGCAATTTCTTACACCAACCGAAGATTTCAAATCACTTCTTTTGAAAATCGTCTTTGAACCGATGCTCCCAACGAGTCACTACCTTCTCTTCGCAGAAGATACCCTCATCATCAAAGATGTCATCAACCTCTCAAAAGGGATTCATGCCATCGAACAGACACAGGCCTACGGACTCTATTTAGGACACCACCAAAATCTCAATTTCTCTCAATCTTTGCAGCGCCACCAACCCATTCCCGCTTTTTTTCCCTTGCGTGGCATCGCTTCGGGAGAAACCCCCTTCGCTTGGCAGTTTTCGTCTGGCTCCGATGACTGGAATACTCCCAATAACTTCCTCTTCACCCTATATGCCAAAGATACCCTCAGAGGCATCTTCCACACTCTCGATTTTGATACTCCCCAATCTCTTCTCTATGAATGGGGTCTTCACGTCCCTCAAGATGCCATTGGCCTTTTTTACACCAATGCCAAATCGCTTCAACTCACTCCTCATAAACATCCCACTCAGCAGGCACTACTCGAAAAATTTGATGCCGGTCTTAAAATTGATTTAGCTCCTCTTTTTCATATTGCGAGCCCCTCTCAAGAAATGACTACAAAAGTTTCATTTATCTCTAGAGATTAATTGCAATTTTCTTTATTTTTGATCCCTAATGAATGAATTGTATTTTGTTACACAAATCTTGTTTATCCTTCTATTTTCCTATGGAGCTTTTCGCCTAGGGAAAGGGGCTTTGACCACCTCTGTGACCGTTCAAGCTCTCCTTGCAAACCTCTTTGTTCTCAAGCAAATGACGTTTTTTGGACTTGAAGTGACCTGCAGCGATGCTTTTGCCATCGGAAGCATTCTATCTCTCAATTTTTTACGCGAATATTTCGGTAAAGAAAGTTCAAAAAAAGCGATCCAGATTTGCTGTTTTTTCATGATTTTTTTCGTCGCCATGTCACACATGCATCTCCGTTTCATTCCAAGCTCTAGCGACACGGCGCATCTTGCATACGCTCGCCTGCTCACCCCCGCCCCGCGCCTGCTCTTTGCCTCTCTTGGAGTCTTTTATCTCGTTCAGCACCTAGATATCCGCCTTTTTGGATGGATCTCCACCCTTCTTCCCAAATCCACATTCCCTATGCGCAGCAGCATTTCCCTCGTTTTGTCCCAATTTATCGATACCGTCCTTTTCAGCTTTCTAGGACTCTGGGGACTCGTCGCCCACGTTGGACACATCATCGCAATCAGCTTCCTAGTCAAAGTCTGCATAATCCTCATCTTAGGCCCCTTCATGGCCTTCTTTAAGAGAATTCAAACCGATGTTTAAATTTGAGCTCCTTCACCAATCCAAAAAATCCTCAGCGCGCGTGGGGAAAATCCACACGCCCCACGGAGTCATCGACACTCCCAATTTCGTCGCTGTGGGGACCAACGGCACCCTCAAAGCCCTCGACAATGCTACCGTCAGCGACATCGGCCTCCAGTTGATGTTTTGCAACACCTACCACCTCCTACTCCAGCCCGGAACCCAAGTGATCAAAGAGGCTGGCGGACTCCACACATTCATCCACCGCAAACTCCCCATCATCACCGATTCCGGGGGCTTTCAAGTCTTCAGCCTCGCGTACGGCTCAGTGGCTGACGAGTTGAAAAGCCGAGGCAATAAATCCACCGGCAATCTGGTCATTAAAATCGATGAAGAAGGAGTACTTTTTCGCTCCTATCGGGACGGATCAAAAGTCCTACTCACCCCTGAGACCTCTGTCCAGGCGCAAAAAGATTTCGGCGCCGATATCATCATCCCATTCGATGAATTGCCCCCCTATCACATCAAAAACGATGCCCTTGAAATATCGCTCGCACGCACACACAGATGGGAAAAACGCTCTTTAGACACCCATCTCAAAGCGCGCAACAACCAAGCGATGTACGGAGTGATCCACGGCGGGATCAACCTTGATTTGAGAAAACTGAGCTGTGAGACCCTCACAAAGCTCGATTTTGATGGATATGCGATCGGAGGAAGCATGGGGAAAACCAAGCAAGAAATGCACTCTATTCTCACCCACACCCTTCCACTGCTTCCCAAAGAAAAGCCCAATCATCTCCTCGGAATCGGAGATCTCGAGTCGATCGATCGGGGAATCGCACTCGGCATCGACACCTTTGACAGCTCGTATCCCACACGGGCCGCACGCCACGGCGTGGCACTTAGCTGGAAGGGACAGGTGAAGTTGACACGCTCAGAAAATGCGAGCCACTTCGGGCCGATCGACAAAAAGTGTGCTTGCTCTACTTGCCAACGCTTTAGCCTCGCCTATCTCCATCATCTTTTCAAAGCCAAGGAACTCTCAGCGCTCACTCTCGCCAGCATCCACAACCTCCACTTCATGGTAGAGTATATGGCTACTCTGCGCGAAAAGATCGCGCAAGGCCTTATTTAGGGCCCGTAGCTACCGCTGCGGACAACTGCTCTTGGTAGCACTTGTAGCACGCCGGATAATAGGCTTCTTCTGCGCCCACCTGAACGACTGGCCCCTCATTAACGGCCACTCCATTGAGATGGCGGATATTCATGATCG
>JAAKFB010000212.1 GCA_011065235.1 Chlamydiota bacterium
AGAAAAGGTCATGGCAGGAGTGAAATTTAAAGACGGCGAAGAAGTGAATGAAAAACAACAGGTAGCTTAGAAAAATACGGGGATGCGCTCAACAGCCGATACACAACTTTTGACAATATCTCATCGATATCTTTGATGATCGGTCATAGAGACCTTCTCTGAATTCATTCCACCGCCAATAAGAGCCATCTTTTTCCCCTATGAGAAGCTCTTCAAGATCCACAAACTCAATTTGAGTTTGCTTCGCTTTCCAGAGCATTCTCCTAGAAAAAAATCTTGGCTCTTGGCGGCGAAAGTAATTCAGAGAAGATCTCATAGGCGTAGGATAGAAAACCTCTTTTTTATTTGCATCGAGATACCAAATCTTGGTATTATCATGTGGTATAAAGTAACTTCTGGGGATCCATGGCCAAAAAAGAAAAATCTGTAAAGAAAGCTAAAAAGGCAAATGTTTCTTCTTCGAGCTACTCTAAATTTATCTCTCACCTGAAGACAAAGATTCGCTCTTCTCAGCTAAAAGCAGCCGTATCAGTTAATCGCGAGATCCTCTTTCTATATTGGGAAATAGGGAAGGATATTGTTGAAAAGCAAGAAAAAGACGGATGGGGGACAAGGGTAATTGAGCGCGTTGCTCGGGATATACAAAATGAGTTCCCTGGAATAGAGGGATTTTCAAGGACAAATATGGGTAGGATGCGAGCTTTTTACTTATCTTGCTCAATTTACCCACAGGCTGTGGGTAAATTAGAAAGCCTCCCATTCTTTAATATTCCCTGGGGACATAATGTGGCTATTTTTGAAAGCCTTAAAACATCTAAAGAGCGCCTGTGGTATGCCAATATGGTAATTTCTGAAGGATGGTCCAGAAATGCTCTTATAGACTCCATAAAAGCAAAATCCTTTAAGCGTTTCGGGAAGGCGGTTACTAATTTTCGCAAACGGCTTCCAAGCCTTCAGTCGAGGTTGGCCCAGGATACTCTTAAAGATCCGTATCTCTTCGATTTTCTCGAATTAAAGGAGGGGCATCTAGAAAAAGACATAGAAAAGGGGCTTTTAGATCACGTAGAGAAGTTCATACGAGAGCTTGGCCAAGGATTTGCGTTTGTTGGGAGACAGGTTCCCTTACAGGTTAATAAAAAAGATTTTTACATGGATTTGCTTTTCTATCACCTAAAGCTTAGATGCTTTGTTGTAGTGGAGCTGAAGGCTGTAGATTTTAAAGCCGAGTTTGCTGGGAAAATGAACTTTTATCTCTCCGCTGTTGACGATTTAATGAAACATAAAACAGACAATCCAACTATCGGGATTTTGATTTGTAAAAAGAAGGATAATTTCATAGCAGAATATGCCCTTAGAGACATTAATAAACCTATGGGCGTAGCTGAGTATGAAACTAAGATCGTTGCTTCTTTGCCAAAGGACTTGAAAGAAAGCCTCCCAACCATAAAAGAAATCGAATTTGAATTGAGCGCAGCAAGTAAGCGAAAAAGAAAAAAATCTACTACAAAGAGAAAGAAAAAGCCCCGCTCAAAATCATGAGAAGAGAAAAACCTATTACTTGGAAAGAGGCTGCTAAGAATAGCATCCGCAAACATACTGAAGGCGGACAGATGTTGCGTGGCTCCCGCTTCAAGGCTGAAATATCACAGAAAGCTTTAGCTAGGGTTATCAAAATTAGACAGCATCACATCAGCGAAATGGAAAATGGAAAAAGACCGATTGGCAAAAAGATGGCTAAGCGTTTTGCTCAGTTTTTCAAAGTAGATTATCGCCTTTTCCTCTAGAAATTAAACATTTCTCTAGAAGCTTCACCTTCCCAATAGATTATGTCTAAACTGCCCCAAAAGCATCAAAAAAGTTGTTTAATATTTTTTTTGATGATACATTCTTTAGGAGAGTTTCACCTAAGCTAAATAATGGCGAGTATCACAGGATCTTATGCCCAGCATCCCAGTTACCGCAAACCATTGAAAGGAGATGATCTCAATTCTGTTATAGAGCCTTGCAAACTAAAAGACCTAGGAGACTCAACTGTTGTAGCAAAAACCCTCAAAGATAACTCTTAAGGATCATGGTCACTCCTGTCACCCCTCTAACTGGATCTCTTCCGAAAGTCCAAGCTCCCACGGTCTTTCACGTACTTTTGGTTGAGATCCAGTCTTTCACTGAAAAAACTCCCCTACTGGAAATTGCCCAAACCCTCTTCGAGCTCACAGCATCGATTCCAAATTTAGACCAAGAAGAGATGCGTAAATTGCTCATTTTTCTGCCTCAGGCATTAACATATGCCAGCAGCTTGAAGAAAGAGCAAGCTAGCTTAAGCTCAGCCCTTGGTAATTGGAATCTAGAGCGCTCTTTAAAGGAAGCTATGCATTATTGTGCAATCGCCCTCAATATCAAAGAGACTCAAGAGCGTCATGCGTGGGCATCATCTATCTTCATCCGTTGGACTTTAGACAGTGCTATCTATAAAAATCTTCTTGAGCATGCCTATCGCATTGCAGATCCGGAGAGATTCAATGCTATTTTGGATGATATCCAACGCCTAAAATTCTTCTGCAGTGTGCAAAAAGATTTCGATGCCCTACTTGATCAAGCCTACCAAGCACTTACAGAAGACCCCAGAGAATCAAACATGCAACTTTTTCAAGTGTGCACAGAAAAACTTCGCTCAATAAGCTGCACGCTCTCACCAACTGGATATATCTCTCAAAAATATCGAAAAGTACTTCAACAGTACCGCAAACAATTTGAGACCTCTGATCTGTCAGAAATGCTCAACCACTTCAAGGAACTCTTTCAAGTTTTTCTAGAAGATGCCTTCCTCCTTGTCGGGCCCCCACCTTGTGGCTATGATTTAAGAGCTCTCGGCTCTTTAGCCAAAAAATCCCCCTGCCCCTACTCAGATTTGGAATGGTTCATCCTCATCGAAGACAAAAAACACCTCCCCTATTTCCGAAATTTAGCAGAAGTGATCGAGCTGCAATTCATCTCCCTTGGAGAGACTGCCCCCGGAGTAAGCATCCCCGTATTTACAGCCCTTGGCCCTAAGCATCGTTCCGGGCTCCACATCGATCCCGG
>JAAKFB010000213.1 GCA_011065235.1 Chlamydiota bacterium
TGTGATCATGCCTATGTGCAGCCCCATTCGGGTTGTGATGCCAATTTGGTCGCTATCTGGGCGTTTTTGGTCGCTCGTTTTGAAAACAAAGAGATCCAGCGCTTAGGCAAAAAATCGGTCGAGGAATTGACGGCAGAGGAATACGAGACGGTTCGCAAGATTTTGGTCAGCCAGAAGATGATGGGAATGGGTCTTAGCTCAGGTGGTCACTTGACTCATGGTTTCAGGCGGAATATCTCAAGTAAAATTTTGCAAGCGGTCAATTATGAAGTGGATCCCAAAACGGGTCTTCTCGACGAAAAGGCGCTTGCTGAGCAAGTAAAACGGGAAAGACCTGCTCTTTTGATGGTGGGATATTCGGCATATCCCCGCTTGCTCAATTTCGCAAAAATGCGCGAGATTGCAGACAGTGTGGGTGCAGTTTTGATGACGGATATGGCTCATTTTTCCGGACTTGTTGCTGGAAAGGTGTTTCAAGGGGATTATGACCCGATTCCGTTTTCCCATTTGGTGACGTCGACGACGCACAAGACGTTGAGAGGACCTCGCGGAGGTCTCGTGATGTGCCAAGAGGAATTCAAAGATGTTGTGAATCGAGGGTGTCCGCTCGTTCTTGGCGGGCCATTGCCTCACGTGATGGCGGCAAAAGCGGTTGCCTTCAAAGAAGCAAATACCCCTGAGTTCCAAAAGTACGCACATCAGATCGTGGCCAACGCCAATGCTTTGGCAAATGCGCTGATTTCTCAAGGTGTGGAGCTGATCACTCGTGGAACTGACAATCACCTGATTGTGTTTGATGTGATGAAATCATTTGGGTTGACGGGGCGTCAAGCAGAGCTGGCTTTGTGTGAGGGAGGATTGACCGTCAATCGCAATTCGATTCCGTTTGATGTTAATGGCGCGTGGTACACTTCGGGTATCCGTATCGGAACGCCTGCACTCACAACTCTTGGCATGAAAGAAAATGAAATGCAAACAGTGGGGATGTTGATTGCTGATCTCTTGAAAGGATGTAAACCCGCAGTTGTAGATGGGAAAAAATCTCGAGCCAAAGTGGATATCGATCCAGAGCATCTCAATCGAGTCAAAGTGCAAGTGAAAGATCTGCTTGGCGGTTTTCCCCTCTATCCCGAGCTAATTGTCGATTAAATCATAGGAGAATTTAGATATGGAAGAAAATCAAGGAACACGCCTCCACTCTATAGAAGATAGAATTGAGGATACTCTTCTCAAATCGCGCCGCATTTTCTTTTCGGAAGCGGTGGATGAAAAATCGGCTAACGATATCATTCGCAAGCTGTGGTATCTCGAATTGCAAGACCCTGGAAAACCGATCCTCTTTGTGATCAATTCTCCTGGAGGAGCAGTTGATTGTGGATTTGCGATTTGGGATCAGGTCAAAATGATCAGCTCTCCTGTCACGACTTTAGTGACAGGGCTTGCCGCTTCGATGGGTTCGGTGCTAAGTCTTTGTGCAGCGCCAGGACGTCGTTTTGCGACCAAACATGCCCGTATCATGATCCACCAACCCAGAATCATGGGGCTCATTCAAGGTCAGGCAACAGATCTCGAAATTCAAGCAAGAGAAATTTTAAAGACTAGAGCATTGCTTGTTAGTGTCTACGTCGAAGCAACAGGCAAAGACACCGCGACGATCGAAAAAGCGCTAAATCGCGACATGTGGATGTCTGCACAAGAGGCCTTAGAGTATGGGCTGCTCGACAAAGTGGTCGAGTCTTATGCGGACGTTTCATAAGTTTGAAGGAGCGGGAAATGATTTTATCCTTTTTGAGGACTTCGAAAATCATTTCCCTGAAAGTTGCGTAGCTACCCTCTGTCACCGACGCTTCGGAGTGGGTGCAGATGGGTTGATCTTAGCACGTCACTCTGAGATTGCCGATTTCAAAATGGTTTTTTTTAATGCCGATGGGACAACTGCAGGCATGTGTGGCAACGGTCTCCGCTGTTTTGTCCATTTTCTACGTGATTTAGGTTATGTAAAGCCGCTTTACAAGATCGAAATTGCCGAAAAAGTCTTGACGGTTAAATGCAATCGGTCAAAAATTTTTACCCTATTACCTAAGCCCTATCTCATGGATTGGGATGTGCAAATAGAGAATCATCGAGTGTTTGCGGTGAATACCGGCGCAGCTCATGCGGTGATTTTTGAAGATGAACCCATCGATGTGCTAGAGAAGGGAAGAGTCCTTCGCAATCATGCGCGGTTTGCACCAGATGGGGTCAATGTGAATTTTGTGCAGCAGATGGGGCCTAACACTTTGCGGTTGCGTACGTATGAAAAAGGGGTGGAGGGGGAGACTCTGGCTTGTGGAACGGGAGCTGCGGCAGCAGCTTTTGTCGCGCACCGTCTTGGCAGGTGTGGAAAAGAGGTGAAAGTGCTCATGCGTTCAGAAGAAATATTAGAAATTACCTTGGGAGAGGAGATAGAAGTGACGGGTCCATCAGTTAAAGTTTTTGACGGGCAAGTTAAGTTGTAATGTATCAGTTTTCGAAAAAAGATTTAGCTGATGGCAAAAAACTTCTCAATGAGGTTGCCAGCGTTCTCTTTTCTGAGGGAACGTATCAAATTGAAGTGATCGCTTCTAAAAAGCCAAAAAAAATCGTCTGGCCCTTTCTACAACTCAATGATGCAGGGGAGGTGATCGATGCTTTTTGCACGTGCGCAGCCGCTGAGAAAAAAGGCTCTTGTGTGCATTTGGCAGCTTCCTACTTGAAAATCATGAATGACGAGCCGCTGCATGTCCGTTTTCGTGAGAGCTTGTGGAATCAGGTAGGGCTAATTTGTGCGGAGCGTCATGGCTATGAGCCTACTTGCTTAAAGAGGGGCAATGAAGGTTATGAAGTCTATTCACAAACGGGCAAACGCCTATTTTTGATTCGGGTCAAAAAAGGTAAAACCCAAAAACAGCTCGATGAAATTCTCTTTAAGCGCCCCGTTGAAACAGAGGAGACTTCACTCAAGTTCTCGAATCTGCCTCAAGAAGAATTAGCTCTTTGGAGAGAAGGTCGCCCTTCTGAGCACCTGCGCTATGAGCTCTCTTCTTGGTC
>JAAKFB010000214.1 GCA_011065235.1 Chlamydiota bacterium
AAATATTTTAGGGTCAGGTAAAGGACTTTCAGATAGGAGGCAACGGGCAGCATGGGATGAAAAGTATCTCGCTAAACTCATAAGTAAATTTTTTATCAAATCTTTTTAATGAAAAGGCCCTGACCGAAAACCTACTTCCCCAGGAGAGATTCTTTTTGAAGAATTTCTTGTTCCCTTAGAAATGACTCAAAAAGAATTGGCAGAGTATTTAAAATGTGATTATAAAGTTATTAATCGAATCATCAATGAAAAAGCAAAAGTAACTCCGGAGATGGCAATAAAATTGAGTGCTGCCTTTAATACAACTCCTACTTTTTGGCTTAATGCTCAAATGGCCTTAGATTTATGGAAGCTCCGCACTCAAAAGCCCAAGATTCGTCCCTTAATTCGCCACCGACGGCTTGCAGTCACGGGCTGAATAACTATTTTGAGACTTTGATTTGGACTTTGGTTTCTTTGTCGAGGACCAGCCATTGGGGCTCTTCTGTCTTAGTGGTATTAAAAAATATGAGATTTTCATATTCAGTCATGGTTTTTCCATGGTTCACTAAAAAAGCGGTAAGCTCTTCTTTTTTCAAGGGTGTGTGTTTATGGTCTTTTTCCCAGGTGTGCTTCTCTTCGTTGATGGCCAGCGAGGAGAGTCGCTTGGTGAAAAGGGCCTCGAGCAGAGGGCGAGATGCTAGAGAAAAATTAATGGGTTTGGTTTGAGTTTGAGCAACTAAAATCAAAAAATCGCTTAAGGGAGGATAACCTTTGCTTGTATAGAGCTCGTACGCATGTGTCCCCTTTGTAAGTTTATAGAAGAGGGGGTAGTGTTCTTTTGGAATTTTTGACAAAAGATCTTCAAGTGTATGCAAGGAGCGGTGTTTTTTTGCCGTCTCAATGAGGATCTTGATGACATTGACTTTTGCGACTTCCTTTTGCAGGGAAGTGGTTGCATAGAGAAATTCAATGAGCTCGCGGGCAACTGTTTCTAACTGCGGATCGGGCTTTTCTAATAGGCTTGAAAGATTGAGTTTGCTTTCATTCAAACGAATGAATTTATCTCTGGGAGAGTGAAATTCTGCTGGTTTTTCACTCTTGGAAGCTTTTTTATCTATAGGGTGGATGTTCTCTCCAGGCGCATTTTTATAGAGCCTATTTTGAATTTTGCAACCCAATTTGCGATCGATGAAAAAAGCACTTGCATAGTGGTCTTTTTCTTGGATGGCGGCACGTGCATTGTGAATAAATGTGTAGGTTCCAATTGCAAAAATGAGAATGAATGCCGAAACAAGAGGTAGAATATTCACGTGTAGTTGATCTCCTTGCTGGCATTGGGAATCAAAAAGGTGAAGGTTTTTCCCGAGATATGGAGAAAGATAATCGGAGGCAAATATTCCTCATTCCACTCACTCACGAGTTCTTTCTTTTTGGTATCAAAAAATTGCATGGAGAAATTTTTTGCTTTTTTTAAAAAGACTTCTTTTCTCGTGTCTTTGAGGACGAGTTGAAAGGTCTTGTCTTCAACACTCAGAGTTCCTTCAATGTCCCCGCAATATTCGGGATGGGAATCGATCCCATTATTAAAGAAAAAATGCAACGTTTGATCTTGGGTAAAAAGGGTTCCTTCTTGCAAGTTTTCAAATATCTGATTGAGGCGCAAATGCGTTACATATTCCCAGTGTTTTTCCTCACGAACGGTCTTTATTCTGTGATTTGTTTGAACGAGATGGCGGTATGAAGAAAAAAGAGCCGTCAGCAGAATCGCAGTCAAAGCGAGGCCAATTGTCACTTCCAGAAGGCTAAGAGGGTGTTTGCAAAGTGCTTTCATTAGGGGCCTCTTTTTTAGTTACAATCACTTCTATAATGGCGCTGAGTTTGTTTTTATTTTGGTAATAATAATCGAGTTTAATATCAACGAGAGAACGGAGAATGTTGTTATCTTTATCCCGCTTTTGCTTTTTCCATTTCACTTTAGCTTTGACTAGATAGGTGCGCTTCATCCCTCTTGGAAGGGTGACTTCAATTTTATTGCTCTGTTTGGGAGATACGAGATCATTCTCTTCTTGATAGAGAGCCATATGCAGCTGCGCCAATGTTTTCTGTGCGAGTTGTTCGAGCTCCATTTCAAAGAGAATATCAATTTCTTTTTTCATGTATTGATAGGGATAGCGCAAAAAGGGCAAGATCGAGATACTCACCAAGGCGAAGGCAATTAATATTTCGAGAAGGACAAAGGTCCTTTTAAATTTTCTCTTCATTGACTGTTTTTTCAAATAACAGTAGCATAAAAAGGTTATTTTTTTTACTTAAAATATATATGCAGACGAGAGGACGAGCACTTTACAATCTGATTCAGATGAACTGGCAGGAAGATTCTGCCTTTCCGGTCGAGCCTTGGCAGGTGGAAGATTACCGCTCCCTTGCAACCGAAGAGCTTTTTAGTCGGCTTGAAAATTTGGGGATTTCTCTCGATGAAGAGCGCTTCATCTCCTTTGCAAAGAATGCCGCTTCTCCCGAAGATCTGACTGAAACATTTTGGGTCGAAGAAGAGGTAGAGCAGTTTGATCAAGCCTACTTGCTCGTCTTTGAACTCTGGCGCCGCCTTCTGCCCGAAAAGCAATCCCTTTCCATTTTTTGCGATCAGCTCGATTATCTCATCGATCTCTACGATCAAGACCTTTTAGAAGACGAAGAGATTCTTCAAAATGCGCTTTCCGATTTAGAGCGTGTGTTGGATGAGCATATGGATCAGGGAGAAGATCCACACCACGTGTTCGAGGATGTCTCTCTCTATTGCGCCCATGATCTTGAGAGCTTTGTCTATGACTATGCATCGGAAGAGATCGATCAGGATCATCCGATGAATGCCTCGGAAATCATCGATGGTTTTGGCCCCTATATCACCAACGACAACTGGTTTGAGTTTTTGCAGCTCCGCCTTCTTGCCAATACTGATCCCGATGAAGCAGATACCATGCTCGCGCGCGTTATCGAGCAACAAAAGACGCGCCCCGATTTTGAATTACTCCTCGATATTGCCCGATTT
>JAAKFB010000215.1 GCA_011065235.1 Chlamydiota bacterium
TCATTTCATTGAGCTTTTCGTTGCGGTGCATCACGGCCCAAGTCGCCGCATTTTGTCCCAACCATAGAGCAACCAAGACGACAGAGACCGCCAATGGGGCAATTCCCATTGTGATCACACCCGACGCCACCAAAGCGACCACTGTTAGAAGCGCCGCAATTCCCACTGCTGTAGAAAGCGCCAGCATCTTCTTATCGTGCACAGCCGGGAGCTCATCGCGGTATGCGACATATAAATCGTGCCCATCGACAAGCGTCATGGCGATACTAAAGAGAACAACAAACACCGCCGCCACAATTAATGGGATTCCCGCAGTAAAGACAGACCCAACGATCAATGCAACGATCCCCATGATACAAATCGCCATCACGACAGCGGTTTCTGTCAATTTGCGCCTCGATGAAGCCTTGATCGCATCGACGAGAGAAGACGCCTTTTCAATTGACTCCGCATCTCCTTTGCGGACTCGATCGGCAAGTCCCTTTATCGATCCCAATTCTTCCAATTTTCCAAAGCCAGTCTTCCCTAAAAGACGCTTTATTTTCGCACCTTTTTTCTGATCGACAATTGCGGCTTTCACCTCTAAACCGATCATGTTTAATCGATCCTCTACCTTCTTCTGGATATCCCCGACACCTATTCCCTGACAGCTCGCTTCTATTGCCTCGTCGATCACCTCTTTCAAACGCTCTTCTGGGACCTTCTCGATCCCGAGTTCCTTCATGAGAGTGCGCAGGTTCTCTTTTCCCGTTTTATAGGCCTCGCTCGTCAAGACGCGATTTAAAGCTTCCTCTGAGCCCTGTTTTTTCAAGAGCTTTTCTCTAGTAGTACTAAGATCTCCATGAAGCTTTTTCTGCAGAATTTCAACCTGATCCGCCAAGTCTTGAGCTTTATCCAGCTTGTTTTTCAGCCTCACGCCTTCGTAGACCCGTACTCCAAGAGCAAGGGAAATAAGTGCGAAGAAAACCATATAGAAAACCGTTCCCGCAAATGCAAATCCACTACTAACCCGAGTGATTAAACTCGTAGCCGAGCTGTCACGAACCATCGCTGTCATCGCCAAAGGACGGAACACCGCATAACTGACTCCAGCACCCATCAAGCTGGCGTTTTTAGCCATCGAGATCCTTCCGATGAGACTCCCTCTAGAATCTTCAATCGCATCCGAAAAAGCCACTTCTTGGAAATTCTGAGCCAATCCCACTGCCCCGACCAAAGCATTAATCCCCGTCGCCGAACCGAATGCGTGATCCCCAATATTCATGTCTTTGCCTGAAAACGCCCCCTTCATCGAGCTAAAAGGCGTCTGAGGAAATTGATTCCACACACCCATAGCCAAGTCCCGAGCATCGCGAACAACCGACGTATAATCGCCCACCAAAGCCACACTGGCAAGCGAATAACCCGAAACTGGAGAGTCAACTTTAGGCAAAACGGGAGCGCTTGCGAATATTTTCATTCGCAATTCTTGAGGGAGCGTTTTTTTCTCCACAGCAGGAGGCTTATTTTCCTGCGACGCTCTAGAAAAGATTTGACCTATTCCTAGCCACATAATTATAAAAACCTATATTAATACTCAATTATTGTATCATGTTTGTTAATAAATCTTAACAAAAATCGCACTGTTCTCATTATCAAAGGCTTATTGCATGAATTTACAAATATCTCTATACTTTGCGCAAAAAAAAGGATCTCTCATGGCACAAATGACACCTATTAATAATTTCGACCAAGAAGTATCGGAAACTGTCGATCAAGCAGGGCACTACTTCTCCCTTCCCTTTCAGATAATGGGTTGGGGGCTCGACAAGCTCAAAAACCCTGTATCCACAGAGCAACAACAGCCCTCTAAAACATCCCAGATCATTGTCATAGGGAAAAAGACACTAGAACACGTACGCAACTACCACAATGACATCTTCCAAAGTAGTTTAGACTGGGCGGATAGCGTCAAAAATGGAACCGTAACAGTTGTTGAATTGACCTTATATCCCTTAAAATTCAGCAAAATTGGACTGTCCATTCGGCGTACCCTTTCTGAAAAAATAATGGGAAATATCACCCGAACCCTTGCCTTTTGCGCGTTCCAATTCTTCCACATTCTTCCCTATGTCTTCCCCGTAGCGCTGACAGCTGGAACCCTTTTTCTCTACTACAAAGCGACAGTCGGCATGATCACCATACTCGCTGGCAGTATTCTCATCGTCCAAATCTTCTTAATCTGGCAATTGGTCGTTGTCGCTAAAGAGACCAACAAGATCCTCGAGAGGAATACCGAGGTCTTCCACAGCGTTCAAACCCTCGGAGCCCGCATTTTAAAAGGCATCCGTTGGACATCTACCTGCTGGATCCCTCAACGGGCCATCGACAGGCTCAAGAAGTTTGAGCTTATGAAGTATCTCTACTGAGTAAAGGCGAGAGCTTGACGAGGACATCGCGCAAGACATTTAGCGGGGGCTGATCTCCATTAAATCGAGAGATCAATTCTTTGGGATAGTGATTTAGCAACTCAACTGTCTCATCCTCATAGACTTGCATCCGAGTTTTCAAAATCTCCTCATCAAAGTCATCCATCCGATGCTCGATCAGGGCCCTTCTCTCGAGGCGCTTAATCAGCACATCAACCTCCTTAACCTCAAGGACAAGGATATTCATGAGTTTGATTTGAGGGGCGATCAAATCGGCCTGACGGACTGTTCTGGGGACTCCATCTAAGAGCAAGAACTGCTCATAGGGGAAATAGCAATTCGTGGCAATGAGCCCATCGACATAGTGGCGCCAGATCTGGATCGTCACCTCATCGGGGACCAATTTCCCTTTTCCCGACCACTTATGGAAAATCTTTCCAGCGGGGGATTCTGGGGAAAGCCCCCTGAAAATATCCCCTGAGGACAAGTGGAAGTGATTGCCCGCAGAGCTCAAGAATTTCCCAAGCGTTCCCTTTCCCGATCCTGGGGGACCAAAGATCAAAATCGAGCGCAGAGGCGTTTCTTCATTTGGAAAAATTTCATCCATACTTTCTCTATA
>JAAKFB010000216.1 GCA_011065235.1 Chlamydiota bacterium
GTACGATGCTAACCGCTGTCTGATGGCTCAATCGGAACCCTTTTCGCAGTGTCGATGTAGTGTTTACGCCGGGGTGTGAACCGGGAACCACCAACATTGAACTTGTGGTTTGTGACCGGTGTCCCTTGCAGGCCTATATCGGAGCCGATAATACGGGCACAAGCGCAGCTGGAACGGATCGTTATTACGTTGGAGCTACCTGGGGAAATGCCTTTTGGATCGACCACATCCTGACTTATCAGTACACCACCTCGCATGATTTTAAAGAATTTCAGTCACATACCGCTCACTATACGGCTCCTCTGTATTGGCAACATCTGATTCTCTTGTTTGGAGGATATACTAGTGTGGAACCTGAGATGCGGGATTTTGACTCAGATGGAACGGCCTGGCAAGCCAGCGGCCGTTATGTCATCCCATTTGGATGCAACTATAATGGACATATTCAAGAGTGGAGTGTGGGATTTGATTTCAAACACTATAATAACAATTTGATTTTTACGAGCGATGAGCGTCTTGCCATCATCACGAAGCCGGTAAACTTGAGTCAGTTCATGACCGGTTATGCCTATGCATTTGAGACAAATTGCCAGCGCTTTTCGTTTAATCTCGATCTCTATGTGTCTCCAGGGAAAATGTTCTCTGATCAAAGCAGTTCCCGTTACGATGAACTCAGCCCAAATGCGAAGGTGAAATACATCTACGGCAAGCTCACAGTGGGAGATACTTTATTTTTTCCAGGGAATTGGTCGTTTGCCGCACTGGGCAGATTGCAACTGGCGAGTCAAAATCTTCTCCCTAGTGAGCGCTTTGGACTTGGGGGCTACGACACAATACGTGGTTACCAGGAGCGACAGTTGCTCGTCGATAATGCCCTTGTTCTCAATGCTGAGTTCCGTACTCCTCCTTTCAGCGTACTTCAGTTTTTTGGGAAAGGATGCTGCTGTGACCATATGCTTTTTCTCGTCTTCTTTGATTATGGTCTCGGCAATATCAATGATCGGTCAAGTGGTAATCGCCAAGAAGAATTTGTTGGGCCTGAGATAGGGACGACTGAGTATATGATGAGTGTCGGGCCAGGTGTGCGCTATACGATCAATCGCTATCTGTCTGCTCGCGTCGATTGGGGCGTTAAGCTTCACCAGAGTGTTTTTAGTACAAAAGCTCGCTCGAGATGGCACGCCGGCATTGTTTTAAGTTATTGAGAGGGTTTTTGTGGTATTTGCTGACGCAAATTCCACAAAAAGTTTCATCGATATTTTCTTCAAAAATATCGAAGCCGTAGGTGAAAAGACGGCGCTGCGCGTCTTGAGCTGCGATCGCTTTGCCAAATCGGATCTTATACCAATCGCAAGAAATAAATTCATAAATAGCAGATATCTTTTGCCTGCAGTTCTTCGTCTTCATTCTCAGCAACTTATTCAAGTTGCCTTCGAACTCCAGACTTGAATTTCGACAAAATCTATTGTCCTAATTTTATGATTTTATTTCTTGCGATTGGTATTACACTCGAGCGCCCCGTGCGCTGCACTGTGGCGCTTCGCACGGACCGATTTTGCTGTGCGCTAGCAGCCGCGGACTGCAACTGCACAAAAAGATGACTATCGTCTCTTTTTGTGCAGTTGCAGAACTATTTCTTTTGAATTCAGAATGCTTTTTAGAACGCCTTGCTCTTTCTTTCTTTCGAAAATATGACGTTTTGCCATAGAGAAGCTTGAGATTTGGCTGAGGTTGCATGCGTTATCCCCAGCCAAATCTTATTTGGCAATCGAGATTTGGCTGGAGATAAAAAGATATCCCCAGCCAAATCTTTAGAGGATGTGTGTGAATACCTCTTAGAGAAGCTCTTTGATCGCGATTTCGAATTCTTCTGGATCGGTCGTTTTCGGCATGGGAATCGTCTTGCGCGTTAACTCTTTGCCTTTTTGCTTTTCAGCGGTGAAGGTAAACCGCTCGAACTTGAGAAGGGTGTAGCGGAGCGCTTGTGCGTAGATGCGCAGGCGGGTGAGATGATAGAGCCAAATGACCTCGAGTGGGGGAGTGCCAAAGCGGTCTTGCATTTCGGCGAGGATTTCCTCTGTTTCTGCATCGGTTGCGGCCTCGCCTAGGCGATGATAGAGTTCCATCCGCAGAGAAGGCTCGGGGATATAATCCTCGGGCAGACGGGCATCGAAGGAAAAGTCCATTTTCGTCTCGAGGAAACTTGGAGCGCTTTTTTTGCGCATCGCATCGATGGTCCGTTTGAGCAGTTTGCAGTAGAGATGGAAACCAATCGAGGAGATCTGACCAGATTGTTTGGTCCCGAGAATGTCGCCTGCGCCCCGAATCTCAAGGTCGCGCATCGCAATTTTCATCCCACCGCCATAACCGGAAGCTTCGATGAGCGCACCGAGTCGTTTGCTCGCAATTTCGCGAAGCTCGCGCTGCTGCGGTACGAGGAAATAGGCATAGGCGGGCCGGTTCCAACGCCCGACTCTGCCGCGCAATTGGTAGAGGTCTGCGAGGCCAAATTGATCGGAGCGGTCAATAAGTATGGTATTGGCATTGGGGATGTCGACTCCATTTTCGACGATGGTGGTGGCTACGAGGATATCGGCGTCTCCACTTTTGAAGAGGTGATAGACTTTGTCGAGTTCATCCGCTGACATTTGTCCATGTCCGACGACGATGCGCGCTTGAGGAACGAGTTTTTGTAGCTCTTCAGCGACTTTGTGGATCGTCTCGACCCGGTTGTGAATGAAGTAGGCTTGCCCATCACGCGAGAGCTCGCGAAGGAGGGCATTTTGAATCATGGCGGGTTGTCTTTCGATGATGTGAGACTTGATGGGAAGGCGGTCTTGGGGAGGTGTGTTAATCAACGAGACGTCGCGCGCGCCGACGAGCGACATATAAAGGGTGCGGGGGATCGGTGTTGCGGAGAGGGTGAGACAATCGACTCCCACTTTGAGTTTTTTTAGGTGTTCCTTTGCGCGCACACCAAAGCGCTGCTCTTCATCGA
>JAAKFB010000217.1 GCA_011065235.1 Chlamydiota bacterium
AGACACAATTTGATGAAGAATTGAAAAAAAACGTCGTGTCGATTTGGATCTATGAAGAAGATGCGATCGACCGTGCAATCGAATATCTAGAAGAATTCAAAGACCATCCCGAAGATCCCAAATTTGCCAAAGTAGAATTTCCGGTCGTCCCTCCTCAACCCCCTGATTTGATTGCGCAGCAAAGAGAAGCCAATGCACAAAAAGAGGCAGAGAAGCTCGGAAGCGATGAGAAAATGGCGTATCTTCCCCCCACTCGAAAAAAACGGGTCTATCCGCTCACTTATTTCGTCATTTTGCTCTGTGTGCTCCTCTATTTCTGGAGCGGAGCCGAGCGGGTGAAAATGATCAAAACACGAGGCAAGCTCTCGGTCCAGATTGGCCTGATGCCTTTGCAGCAAAAATTGCTGTTCGATTACCCAAAATCAAAACAAGTCGTCGATGAACTCCTGAAAAAATATCCTCTCACAGGAGTAAAAGAGCTAAGTGAATTGCCATCCGAGTATAAAGCGGCGTTGGATATTCCCACTTGGACGGGTCTATTGGGCTACTGGTTCAAAAAGCAACCTGGGGGAGCGGCAACGAATGGACCGCTCTTTGAAAAAATCCGTAAAGGAGAGCTCTGGCGCCTTTTCACTCCATGTCTACTCCATGGAGGGTTTCTACACATTTTATTCAATATGGCGTGGGCGTGGTTATTGCTGCGCCAAGTAGAAGATCGCCTTTCCAAATGGAAAATTGGCGTTCTAATTCTCCTCATTGGCATCGTCGCCAATGTGGCGCAATATTTTGTCAGTGGTCCCTATTTCCTGGGTTTTTCAGGTGTTGTGTGTGGTCTTGTCGGATTCATTTGGGTCCGTCAAAAAATGGCCCCTTGGGAGGGATACCCTCTTCATAAATCGACCATTATTTTCATCCTGATTTTTGTTGGCGCCATGTTTGCCCTTGAAATTGTCTCGCTTATCACCGCTGCGATCACCGCGAAAGAGATTTCGGCCAATATTGCCAACACTGCCCACATCGTGGGTGGGCTCGTTGGAGCTTTTTTGGGCCGAGTCCCATTTTTTTCTAGAGGGATGCAATGACCATTCGCGATCTCATCATTTTAGGCTGCTCTTCCCAGCAACCGACGCGGATGCGCAATCATGGCGGCTATCTCATGCGATGGAATGAAGAAGGGCTCCTTTTCGATCCCGGCGAGGGGACGCAGCGTCAATTCATCTTTGCGAATGTGGCACCTCCATGCGTTACACGCATCTTCGTCAGCCACTTTCATGGAGATCACTGTTTGGGACTCGGGTCGATGCTCATGCGCCTCAATCTCGATAAAGTGACACACCCGATCCATTGCTACTTTCCCGCATCGGGGAAAAAATACTTCGATCGACTCCGTTTTGGGACGATCTATCACCAACTCATCGAAGTGATCGAACATCCCATCTCCGAGGAGGGGATCGTGCACGATGACGGCAAATTTCAGATCGAAGCCTATTTTCTTAAGCATGGAGTTGATAATCTCGGCTACCGTGTCAAAGAAGCGGATATGCGCAAATTCGACAAGCAAAAACTCAAAAATCACGGGGTGCATGGACCTCTCGTCAGAGAAATCGAAGAAAAAGGACAAATCTCTATCGATGGGCAAACCGTCACTCTCGACCAAGTTAGTTACATGCGCAAGGGGGATGTGTTTGCAACCGTCATCGATACCCTTCCCTGTCCCAATGCGATCAAAATTGCGCAAGGGGCCAAAATCCTTCTCTGTGAGGCGACCTATCTCGAAGAGCACAGAGATCTGGCCAAAAAACACCGCCATCTCACAGCGCTCCAAGCAGCCGAGATCGCAAAGCAAGCCAATGCGAAACAGCTCGTGCTGACCCATTATTCAGCTCGTTATCAAGATCTGAGAGGATTTGTTGAAGAAGCGCGCTCTATTTTCCCCAATACGGACGTCGCCGAAGATTTCAAACGCTTCGACTTCCCTCGCTGAAAAAACCACATTCTTCTTTGCAACCAACGCATAGGGCTCGTAAGAAAATAACTTGGACGCTATACCACCGAATCGACCCTCACCGGAGTAGAGAGGTCCTGTTCAAAATGATCGGTAAATTTCCAGATCGTCCAGCGGTAACGGACAGATACAGCGCGTACAACGTGCTGGATGGTCCAAGACAATACTGCTTGGCCCATCTCATCAGAGACTTCCACGCATACAGCGAAAGAGACATGGAACCATCAACGCTAAAGGGTTTTCAAAGTTGGGGAAAGTTTCAGATAGAGCAGGGTATACCAAAACGGGAAGAGGTTCAATGAAACACGGATACCGAGAGGGAAGAACTATTTTCGAAAAACCTATTGGTAATCCAGCACAAATAAATGAGCACGGCCAGAAAGTTTTAGATAAAATTCTAAATCATCCAGAAAAAAAAGTAGTCCAATATACGCACAAAATACATGGTCCAGTTATTGAAATTGAAGCTCCTGAGATAGGAGGAGTCAGATTTACTGGAGATGGCAAAGAAATGATGGGTTTCTTGGAGCCTAAGTGGTTTATACACATCATGAATGAAGAATTGGTTTTTCCCTTCATCGGGAACCCGTGCCTTTCGAATCTTCTCCATCGCTCATATTCTTGAATATGAGCTGCTTCGAAGCTTCAAAATTCAGGGCTCCGATTTTGGCAAAATTCCAATTCTTCAATTCAGATGTGTATAGACAATAACCCAATATTGAATGAGCATTGATATGAATAAAAAAAGATTTTCCTTTAGGATCGCTAGCGATACAAGCAAAGAAAAAGTATTCGTAGAAGTATTTTATGATGATGACCAATTGGCTGAAATTTCCCAAGAAGGAGAAGAACCTATGTTGATACTCTTACCCAGGGCCTTTTAACAAGAAATACTTGATAAAATATTTAGGACTAGTTCTCCTTTTGTGAAGTCATTCACAAAAGGAGAACCAAATGACCAGAAGTCGTAAAAAAAACGAGTATTCCGATC
>JAAKFB010000218.1 GCA_011065235.1 Chlamydiota bacterium
CTCGATTGAAAAATCCCCGCCTCCAGGCTCAGTGGCCAATTCCTTTTCAGCCGTATTGAAAATGAAAACTGGATGATGCAGCTATAACTCGACCTATCTCAAAAGCTAAAAAACTTTGTCGCATCTATAGAAGAGCACATCTATCCTCCCAAAACAGAACCTTCCCAAACCGGAAGCCAACAATTCAGCCTTTACCGCGCCCTCAATCGCGGCGGTGTTTTTACTGATATCACAGGTCAGACGAAGGAAGAGGTGATCCGCAATACGATGAATCGTATTGCCCCGGCCATGCACCTCGATCCCGCAGTCCTCTCAGAACTTCTCCTTGATAGGGAAAACCTCATGCCGACCGCTTTCAAAAATGGCGTTGCCGTGCCACACGCACGCGAATGCCTTCAGCATGTCCCCTTTGATCTCGTCACGGCAGTTTTCCTCGAAAAACCGATCGAATACGGTGCTCTCGATGAAAAGCCGGTCGATATCCTCTTTTTCCTCTTTGCCACGGGGGATAAAATCCATCTTCACCTCCTGTCAAAGATCGCGCATCTGAGCAGCAACGAAGGGATTCTCACCTTTTTCAGGACCCGTCCCGAGAAATCCAAGCTTCTGGAGTACATCCGCGACTGGGAAGGAAACCTCCGCATCGGCTCTACAGAATAAAAAAAATTGCAAAAAATACTCTTGGCGAATTATACTGATTTTCGATATAACGGTAACTGAGTTGATTTTGTGATAAAATCCTTTTCAGACGAAGGCACCAGAGATATTTTTAATGGGAGGCTGAGAGGGTGTATGTGAATTCATTCAGCTGCCAAAAAAAAGCCATCTTTTCCCCTACGAGATGTTCTTCGAGCTCCACAAACTCAATTTGAGTTTGCTCCGCTCTCCAGAACGCTCTCCTAGAGAAAAATCTTGACTTTTGGCAGCAAAAGCAATTCGCATACACCCTCTGAGCTCGAAAGCTCGGAAAAAATTAACTCCCGTATTATGGAAAATAGCTAGAAGAAAACTCGATATGATTGATGCGGCGAGAAAAATAGAAGATTTGAAAATTCCTCCAGGGAACCGTCTTGAGCTCCTAAAAGGAAAGTTCAAAGGAAAACATAGCATTAGAATTAATGATCAATGGAGAATTATTTTCTTTTGGCTAGAGGATAAAGCATCAGATGTAGAGATTATTGATTATCATCGGGGATAAAATAGGATGTTGCCAAAAAATAGAAAACCAACGCCGCCTGGCGAAATTCTCTTAGAAGAATTTCTAATGCCATTGGATATATCACAGGTTGATTTTGTTGAGTATTTAGGCGGAAGCTGGACCCAACCAAAATTAAGTGCGATTATTAATGGCAAAAGAGCAATTACAGTCTCAATTGCTCTTGACTTAAGTGACACATTGGGCACAAGCCCTGAGTTTTGGATTAATCTTCAAAATAATGTTAATTTTTGGGAAGTCAAACGAAAAAGAAAAAAAATTAAAAGGATCCCAAAACTGCGAAGAAGTAGAAAAAAAATCATCAATTTTAACCCATGACTGCTACTTTCTTTTCATCTAGGCGTTATACACATCATGAATGAAGAATTGGTTTTTCCCTTCATCGGAAACCCGGGCCTTTCGAATCTTCTTCATCGCTCATATTCTTGAATATGAGCTGCTTCGAAGCTTCAAAATTCAGGGCTCCGATTTTGGCAAAATTCCAATTCTTCAATTCAGATGTGTATACTTAACGTTTATAATAAATTAATGGGAATCAATGACATTAATAAGAAATGAAAATGAGAATTTTTACCCTCTGACAAATATTGAAAAAGAAAATCTCGTCTCTAAGAAAGGGGTTTTTATTGGAAAAATGGTCGAATGGCTTAGAGGAAATGATCGGGACAGCAAGATTCTTTTTGTCTTCAAAAGAGCCATCACGTTTCTTTTGTCTATACTCCTTGTGGGTTCAATTTTGGGAGTTCCTTTTTTTAATGCGGGAGTCATCGAGTGGAGAAAACAATTAATTAATGTAGTAAAGCTTGTTAAAGGAACACAAGGTTTATGTAACGGAGATACTCAAAAAAAGAGAGTTCAGGAAATCTTTAATCAGCTTGAAAAAGACCAACCTATTGGCATCAAATACAATAAAAGTGGGATCAAAGGAAGTGTAAAAGATGGAAATTGTTCATCGATGTCATTAGATTTTGCTCACGAGTATTTGAAAATGAAAAGAGAGCATGAAATCACTGAGCATATTCCCTTAAAATCCTTAGTTGATCGGATTAAAATATTTGCTGAAAGATATAATTTTCCCCAATGGGAAAGAAATGCTTTAGTACAAGAATTTATGAATCGACAGGAGGCTTTTAATTGTATTGAGGTGGATCGTTCGCAAAAAGGTGTCGATTTTTCTCTTGCAAAAGTGCAATCTATTGCAAACGTTCATTTCTTCAAGATTAGTCATTCTTCATCGGAATTTACTTACAACGATGATAATCCAAAGAATACCAAAAATATATTAGCTCAGGAGATATCTAATCTACCCACTGGTGTTCATTTGCTGCGTAGTATTATTTCCTCAGATAATAATAAACTCGAAGAGCGTGGCCATACTATGATTTTTATCAAGGAAGAACAAGGCACATTTTTTTATGATCCGAATTTTGGAGTAGATCTCATTAAAGGCGATGTAATTGCTGAAATATTCGATGTTTTGAAGCAAAACTATAGGCTCTTTAAAGTCAGACAGACCCGTTTTTACACGTTAGAAGAAAAAGTTGGAATTAGTGCCATTGAGTATATCACAAGTAGAATTTGTCGAGTATTTAGGTGGGGGTTGGACACAACAAAAGTCGAGCTGAAGACAGTCTACGCCCTATGACAAATTAGGGCCCGTAAAGAAATAACTAGGGCAATCCTCGAGGGAAAAATCGATTCATCTCTCGATGATTTTCCCTTGTAGATATTGCAGGAATATCTACTGCGGAAAAATCCTCAAGATCTGAACC
>JAAKFB010000219.1 GCA_011065235.1 Chlamydiota bacterium
GGTTGAGCTGGCACCGGTGTTACTGATTGGATCGCAACTGTTGGTATCGAGCTCTCATGAAAGGCTTTTCCGCACTTCACTCGATTGGTGTTGTTGTTCAATGTCGGCCAGCTCACCTACGAGCTCATAAAGAAGCTAGGGCTCATCGCTCTCGCTCACATCTGGCAACAGAGGTTGGACATTTTCAAAGCGGACTTTGATTTCGTGATAGGGACGTGTCCATCCCTTTAGTTGATTCGATTCATCGATGGTTTTTTGTGCTTTTGCAGCATCCTCCCAAAAATCTGAGGATTCCATCTCTTTTTCGAGTTCTTCTACTCTGCTCTGCTTTTTGGGCAGGTCAAAGATACCTCCACATGTGAAGAAGCCTGGAATCGATGCTTTTTAATTGCTCTTGAACGTGTTCATTCATGACAAACCTCCAATGTAATTCTACTGCTCACAGAGCATATGAGTCAAGTTCTGAAAAAATATTGGCAAAGTCTTTATGGCTCCTTTACATTAATCTGATCTTAGATATAATGTTTGTGAATTCAAAAAAAAGGGAGACATTTAACCCTTTTACACTCTAACCGTTCCCATAGGAGGTAACTAATGGCTGTCAACCAAGTTGCAGAAGCTACAACAGGTACTTTTGATCAAATTAAAGGAAAAGTCGTTAATGCAGCGAATTGGCTTGGTCGTCAAGTCGCATCGCTAGCGACATCAATCAAGGATCTTGCATTAAGAGTTGTTGAGTGGGCAAAGCCTTTCTTCAACACGATTGCAAAATTCTTTGTTGAAACATTTGACAAAACAAAAGAATACATCGTCGCAAACAAAGAAATCGCACTTCCTGCTGCCCTAATTGGCATAGTTGGTACTGTGATTGGTTTAGCTTGTTATCACGGTTGGGGCTCTAAGGATGGAGCTACTGCTACTTAAGCGATAATCCCCACACAGGATCATCAAAAAACGAGTGGTATTCCCACTCGTTTTTTTTTGTTCGTGTTTGGTAGTTTTTTGCGGTATTTGCTACCGCAAATTCCACAAATGAACAGTCGATATTGTCGAAGACAATATCGAGGCAATATTTAAAGACGGCACTTCGTGTCTTGAGCTGCGATCGCTTTGCCAAATCGGATCCTACACGAGAGCACCCCGTGTGAAACACTGTGGCGCCTCGCACGGACCGATTTTGCTGTGCGCTAGCAGCCGCAGACTGCAACTGCCGTTGCAGACCACTCAAAAAAATGGTCCTGCAAAAGGACGAGAAAGGGGGGTGGAATCCCCCTGAATCGCTTTTGCAGTCCGCGGCTGTTATGGCAATGGAAAATTGCTCCGTTTGATGCGGTGACAGTACGAATGTACGGCGACGCGAAAAAGGAGTGATTTGCCGCAGCCAGAATCAGCTCAAGACACGTAGTGCTGTTTTAGAAATTTTTCATATTGCTTCGATATTGTCGAAGACAATATCGACAGTTCTTTTGTGGAATTTGCGGCAGCAAATACCGCAAAAAAACCTACCCAGCACACGGGCTCGGGCACGATTAATTCTCAAGTTGAATAGTGCTCTCAACACTGATTGAATACTTCCAAGTCCAGGAAGGCTCTGTGATAACCTCTTGGGAAAATTTGAGGCATCCTTTTTCCATTGAGGCGACAACTTTTACCCCGCTGGGAACGCGAATCCGCAAAGCCCCACGCAAAAGCACATTCTCTGCAAAAAACTCCCCTCCCTCTTCGATGATAATCTCACATTTTTCTCGATGCGCAATCTCATCTTTCCACAGACAGCGAGAAGCTTCTCGGTTGATCCCCGAATTGCGCACTTTGACATTTTTTAACACGCATTTGCCAGTCTGATCGCTATATTGAAGAATCCCCTCTTCGTCAACATGTCCCATCATCGCATCGGTATAAATAGAAAGACTCCCATCCACGTCGAGCTTTTCAGCAAACAGATCAGCGATGGAGAGTTTAACTTCGCTGCCTCTGGCCAAACGCCCCTTGCGCAATTTTTGTGCGATCACTTGGTAAAGCGGTCCTAAGCAGGGATGATAGTGAAAAATGAAAGAGGGCCCCTGCTGGAAAAAATGCATCGCATCGCGCAACTTTGGCACTTGAAATCCACAGTAATTGATGAGCAGATCACTTGCATTTTCAAGAATGTCGAGATAACACTGCTCGGGGGTTTGCACCATCGAAGATCCAAAGGCAAATTCCTTTTTGATTGTCGAAATCGTTTTTTTCCGTTTATTCGACGTGATGAAACTCCTTTGGGGGAATTCTTTTTCAACGAGAGCATCAGCGAGATTTTGCATCATCGATTCGAGTCGCAAAATCTCCTCCTCTCGAATGTTTCCCTTTGCATCGCGGTATTTCATTCTTTTTGCATTCACAAGCATCCCTGGAATAGGATTTGAAGAAAGTAGGTCTGGAATACTGTTTAAATTCACAAGCAAAAGATTGGTGTTTGCCAGTAGGGATTTTTCCACTTGGAAATGCTCGATGTCGCAATACTCAATATTAGTCAGAGAATACCCCTTTTCCCCTTCTATGACGATATTCACCCCTTCGCTCATCCCCTTTGCACAAGGACAGGAGGCAAAACCAAAATCCAACTCTTGACAAAAACCGATCCCCATAAAAGCAAGAAGACCATAATCGATGCTCGCAACTAGATTGTTGATCTGGCGTGTGAGCAGCTTCTTCACACCTTTTTGCTCAAGCCATTTTAAAGCTCCCAGTTCGCTTGCAAGTTTCCAAATAACTCCATGTCCTCCTGGCTTCATTAAAACGCGTCCTGGACCCAATACGCACCATTGTCCTGCAGAATTCATCGCGGGAACACATGGTTGGGAGAAAAGAAAGAAATCCTCTTCACGACGTCCAAACCAGTTTTTTTCACAAAACATCTGGCGAACTTGAGCATCTCCTTTTTTTT
>JAAKFB010000022.1 GCA_011065235.1 Chlamydiota bacterium
ATCAATGACTTGCGAAGAGGCCTATTCGATGTTCTCGTCGGAATTAACCTTCTCAGAGAGGGACTCGACATCCCCGAGGTCTCCTTAGTGGCTATTCTCGATGCCGACAAAGAAGGATTTTTGCGTAGCGAAACCTCCCTGATCCAAACTTGCGGCCGGGCCTCGCGCAACCAGGAGGGGCGGGTGATTCTCTATGCAGATAAAATGACCAAATCGATCCAAAGCACCCTAGATATCACCAAACAAAGACGTCGCGTTCAAGAGGAATATAACCAAGAGCATGGAATCATCCCACAAACCATTAAGCGTGGAAAGGTTGAGTCTATATTCGAAACCTTTGGAAAAATCGAGCCGACCCCCCTTGCTGCCGAAGAAGGTCCTTCCTACCTCTCTAAGGAAGATGTGGCTGAAAAAATCCGAGAATATGGGCTCGAGATGAAGCGGGCTGCTAAAGAGCTCCGTTTTGAGGATGCGGCTCACTATCGCGATCAGCTTCAACAGTTTAAGAAACTCGAGCTTCTAGAAGACAATCTTTGACATTTATTATAATTTTTTGATAAAATAGATGCCCTAAAGTAGGAGCAGTATAGCTGCTTATTAAAAACAGGAATTTTTTAGAAACAAAGGATTAAATAATGGGAATGGGAATTAACTTTAATGCTACAAGCATTTTTTATGAAGGTCTTAAGTACGTTGAAGAGGGTCTTAAAATAGCAGCAAAAGCAGCAGATAATTTTGAAAGTAGTATCCCTAATGAAGCTAAATTGCCTTTAGGGATGGCTAGTTTTGCTGCAACTTTTCTGGGGGCGTACGTTATCTCGTACGTTTTGCTTCGAACCCCATACAATCCGAAACTCAAAATCCCACCACCAAAACCTATCAAAGAAAAAAGCATAAAGGTCCTTACAGAACCCTGCAATTTGACTGTAGGTGGCTTTTTTAAATATTTAAAAGCATTTAATGAGGGGAAGTTTCTGGAACCTAAACTTCTATTTTTCTTGTCTGCGAATGCTATAAGCAAGCTCTTTCGGTGTACTAAGCAACATTTAGAATTTGCCCAAACTAATAACTTATTTGAAAGATTTGTGGTCCATTTGAAACTACGCGAAGAGATTAATAGTTTACTTCCCTCCCTTTCAATCAAACCTTCTTCCCCTCCATACCCCTCCTCTATGGACAACATGGCTCCACGTGATATTGAAGGATTAAAAAATTTAAGTAAGTCAGATCCAAATCTAGCATTTAAACTCATAAAAGAATTGGGAAAAGGAGATGAAAAATCGTATAAAGAAAATAATATTAACTTTGGACAATCTTTGACAATACCTCGGTGTGCTCTCTTTGCAGAGGTAGGCGCTGAACTGAAAAAAAATAACCATATAAGCGCTGAGCGTTTTTTCACAGAGGTGATGAAGCATAAGAAAGAGCTTGGTCTAGCCGGTATAGTCCAATATTTTGCCTTAAAAAGGATTGTGGAAGCCTTAAGCCCTTATTATCCTAACGAATGTGTTGAAATAATTATTGCTCGCCAAAATAATTATTATAAGAATCAGACAGCAATGCCGGCCGAGCTTAAAATGCAATCATTTATGGAGCTCTCTTGGCTTTATTTTGCTGTTTTCCCACATTTAGATCTGCAATTTGCATTCGATTCAATAAAAAAGGTTAAAGATGCAAGCATTCGCCTGGCTTTGTACGATTTTATCAAATCAGATTCAACTATCGAAAATGGGATTATCAGGCTAAAAACAAATAATTTTTCCTTAAATAATGCAAGCCCACTTCAAATTCATGAGATGCTAGAGCGAAATCCCGAAAAAGTTCTCGACGGTCTTGGTAAAGATTATACTGTTCAATTCCCTGAAAACATTACTACAAAGTTTCCAACTGATTATTGGTTTAATCAGATGAAACAAGCATATCTTAATTTCCCAATTTATAGCGAAATGCTGGTTTCTGTTTTTGAAAATGCTAAAAAAGAATACCCTAAATTCGCAGAATTGGAAAAAGCGTTGTCCTTCACTAACTATTTAAGGGTGTTCACACCAGAGCTCCTTTTAAACGTATTGAAATCTATGCCCACATCAACCCTATCCCAAAAATTGGCACAACGTGCAGTAATAGCACGACAACTACCAAAAATCGAAGCGTGGGGGATTGATTTAAAAAAGATTGAAAATCTTTGTAAAGAATTTCAAGCTGCTCTGTTTACAAAGAAAACAAATGAGGCAATGGCATGTCTAGAAAAGGCTCGAGAAATTGGTAAGAATATTAAACTCGATGAACCTATGAAAATGCTATGTGAAAAGTTAAAGAATGGCCCACTACCATTTGCAGAAAAAGATTATACGGTTCTTTCCATTCTTGGAGCTCCTCTCGATCCTAACTTGATAGTCGAACCAAAAAGCGCTCTTGAAAAAAACCAGGAATTGGAGAAATCTTATCTTAAGCTCTTGCCATCTTATCTTAAGCTCTCGCCACAAGAACAATTAGCTAATCTCTTGAGAGCATTCGTTACACAGCAGGAAAAAATCGACACTCTGGGTGTTAACAATAACAATGCTTAATTCTCAGAGGGTATTTACAAAGTCATTTTCTCTCTGAGACACTTTTCGAGCTGCACAAACTCAGTTTGAGCTTGTGCAGGTTTCCAGAGCATTCTCCTAGAAAAAAACCTTGGCTCTTGGAGGCGAAAGCAGTTCAGCGATGCGGCTCACTATCGCGATCAGCTTCAACAGTTTAAGAAACTCGAGCTTCTAGAAGACAATCTTTGACATTTATTATAATTTTTTGATAAAATAGATGCCCTATATAGGGGCAGTGCAGCTGCTTATTAAAAAAAGGATTAAATAATGGGAATTAACTTTAATACTACAAGTACTTTTTATGAAGGTCTTAAGTACTTTGAAAAGGGTGTTAAATTAAACGCAGATAAATATTTTGGAAATAGTATTCCTGATGAAGCTAAAGTTCCTTTAGTGATAGCGGTTTGGGTAGGTATACTGGGGGTAAGTTGCCTTTGCATGATGCGATCCCTAAACACTCCGACAGTACATACACTACCCATACCCACACTCCAAATCAAACCACCAAAACCTATCAAAGAAAAAAGCATAAAGGTCCTTACAGAACACTGTAATTTGGCTATAGGTGACTTTTTTAGTTTTTTAAAAGCATTAAAGGAAGCGAAGCTTCTGGAACCTGAAATTCTATTTTTCTTGTCTGCGAATGCTATGAGCAATCTCTTTAGGTGCAATAAACAAATTTTAGAATTTACCAAAATTGAAAACTTATTTGAAAGATTTGTGATCCCATTGAAACTACGCGAAGAGATTAATCGTTTACTTCCCTCCCTTTCAATCAAATCTCCTGAAATTGCACGCCCTTCCTCTATAGATGGCATGGTTCCACGTGATATTGAAGGATTAAAAAAATTAAGTCTGTCAGACCCAAATCTAGCATTTAAACTCATAAAAAAATTGGGAAAAGGTGATGAAAAATTGTATAAAGAATGCAAACATCCTGAAGAATCTTTGACAATACCTCGGTGTGCTCTCTTTGCAGAGGTAGGCGCTGAGCTGAAAAAAAATAATAACCATCTAAGCGCTGAGCGTTTTTTCACAGAGGTGATGAAGCATAAGAATGAGCTTGGTCAAGCTGGTATACTCGAATTTTCTGACTTAGAAAGGATTGTGAAAGCCTTAAGCCCTTATTATCCTACCGAATGTCTTGAGCTAACTATTGATCGCCAAAATAATTATTATAAGAATCAGACCGTAGTGCCGCCCGAGGATGTTAAACTGGAGTCATCAATGGAGCTCTCTCAGCTTTATTTTGCTATTTTTCCACATTTAGATCCGCAATTTGCACTCGATTCATTAGAAAAGGTTGAAAATGAAAGCATTCGTCTGGCTTTGTACGATTTTATCAAATCAGATTCAAGTATCGAAAATAGGATTATCAGGCTAAAAACAAATGATTTTTCCTTAAATAATGCAAGCCCACTTCAAATTCATGAGATGCTAGAGCAAAATCCCAAAAAAGTTCTCGACGGTCTTGGCAGAGATTTTACTATTCAATTCCCTGAAGACGTTCATTCAAAGTTTCCAAGTGATTATTGGTTTAAACAGATGAAACAAGCATATCTTAATTACCCAATTTATAGCGAAATGCTGGTTTCTGCTTTTGAAAATGCTAAAAAAGAATACCCTAAATTCGCAGAATTGGAAAAAGCGTCGCCCTTCACTAAGTTATCAAGGCCGTTAAACCCAGGGCTCCTTCTAGACGTATTGGGAACTATGCCCACATCAACCCTACCCCAAAAAATAGCACTAAGGGCACTAATAGCATTTCAACTACCAAAAATCAAAGCGTGGGGAATTGATTTAGAAGAGATAGAAAATCTTTGTAAAGAATTTCAAGGTGCTCTGTTTACAAAGAATACAGATGGGGCAATGGCATGCCTAGAAAAGGCTCGAGAAATTGGTAAGAATATTAAACTCGACGAACCTATGAACATGCTATTTGAAAACTTAAAGAATGACCCACCACTATTTGCAAAAAAAGATTATAAGGTTTCTTCCATTCTTGGAGTACCTCTTGATCCTAGCTTGATAGTCGAACCAAAAAGCGCTCTTGAAGAAAACCAGGAATTGAAGGAAGCTTATCTTAAGCGCTCGCCACAAGAACAATTAGCTAATCTCTTGAGAGCATTCGTTACACAGCAGGAAAAAATCGACACTCTGGGTGTTAACAATAACAATACTTAATTTTCAGCCCTTATCAATTTTTGGGAGGGGTGCGGCAGCTCCTTCCAAATTGTTGCCTACCTTTTGAACCTAAGAGACCTTCTAGAAGATAATCTTTGATATTATTTACCTATACACATTCCAGTTCAAGAATTGGTTTTTGACGGCGTCGGCTATTCCTCAAATTTTTCGTCTGTTCCTCGCTCCGTGTCCATGAACACTGCAACTCGTCTCATACAAAAAACCTGAGGGCCTCCTGGCCAAAATTCCAATTCTTGAACTGGAATGTGTATAAAAAAACATGTGCGCTTTGCAATCAATTAAGCTATCGTAGCGAATGTGAAGAAGATCCACATCCAAGCACACACTCCTTGGCTACACCTCGATTTTGCTGAACTCTACCACTTTCGGTGGGTTTTATTGATGCTAACGTTGCGCGATATCAAGCTCCGCTACAAGCAGACGTTTTTAGGAGTCGCTTGGGTCATTTTACAACCTCTACTCACAGCTCTTCTTTTCACTGCTGTTTTTGGCAAAGCACTGCACTTGCCAAGTGAAGGGACTCCCTACATGTTATTTGCTTTTTGTGGGTTGGTTCCTTGGCTTGTCTTTTCTCAATCATTACAGCGAGCAAGTCCTTGTCTGATTAATGATACGCGCCTCATCACCAAAGTCTATTTTCCGCGGATTTTTCTTCCACTCTCTGCAACATTTGGAGTGATCATTGATTTTATCATCGGACTTGCAATGGTGACATTCTTGATGATGTTCAATGGATACTCATTCTCTTCGAAAATTATCTTTTTGCCTCTACTCGCACTTCATCTTTTCATTTTTGCTTGTGGTATCAATCTATTTTTCTCCTCGCTGAGCGTCTACTATCGAGATTTTAAGCATATTGTCCCCTTTTTGATTCAGCTATGGATGTATGCATCGCCACTCGTCTATTCAAGTGGAGTGATTCCTCATCAATTTCAGTTCTTTTACAATCTAAACCCCATGGTAGGAATCATCGAAGGATTTCGTTTTTGCCTCCTCGGAACCCCGTTTCCAGGATCGTTTCAAATTTCGATCTTAACGAGTGTATTGCTTCTCATTTCAGGAACATTTATTTTTAGAAAAATCGAACACAATTTCGCTGACGTCATTTAATGATCAAAACTCGCCAACTTGGAAAAAAATATCGCCTTAAGAGATCTGAAGAGATTTGGGCACTGCGCGATATCGATTTAGAGATCGGTGCAGGTGAAGCTCTTGGCATTATCGGAGAAAATGGATCGGGCAAAAGCACTCTATTGAAACTTCTATCTAGAGTGACTTGGCCGACAGAAGGAGAAATTGAGCTCTATGGGCGAGTGGGGGCTCTTCTTGAGGTGGGAACGGGATTTCATGGGGATTTGACAGGAAGAGAAAACATCTTTCTCTCAGGTGCGATTTTAGGCATGCACCGAAAAGAGGTGAAACGCCATTTTGATGAAATTGTCTCATTTGCTGACGTAGAGGCATTTTTAGATATTCCGGTCAAAAAATATTCAAGCGGGATGTTTTTACGCTTAGCCTTTTCCGTCATGGCACATCTCGACAGCGAAATTTTGATCATCGATGAGATTCTTGGAGTGGGAGACCATGCGTTTCAAGAAAAATGTCTCGCAAAAATGCAAGCAATTGCGGACGAGGGAAGGACTGTCATTTTCGTCACCCATGAGCACGAAAAAATCCGTAGATTATGCACGCGCGTCTTATTGCTGAAAGACGGATTACTTATCGCTGATGGAGAGCCAGAACAATTATGTAAAGCCGCTTTACATGGAGTAGAAGTGTGAAGCATTCATGGAGGGTTCATCTTCTTTGTTTCCTGAGCTCTCTAATTCCAAGAAAAATTCACAAAAACTCATCTTCGATGAAGAAAATTCTCATTTACAATCAAGGAGGATTGGGAGATGTCTTTCTAAGCACATTTCTAATCCCCTCGATAAAGAGGGCTTATCCTGATTGTGAGATGGGGATGTTTGTCACTCCAAAAACCCAAGTGGCAGCACGGGATTGCCTAGGAGTGGATGAGATCCATGCTCATGAGCCGTGGCTTCGTCCTGAAGATCCGATTCGTATGAAAATCTGGCGGCTCTTCTATTTCCTCTTATTTCAACGAAACAAAATTGTAAGAGAGATAGAGAACTATGATTGTGTGCTGAACACGTATCCCTTTTTTGCAGGAGTTGGATCGCTCTTTTACAAGGCGAAAATCCCGATGCGTGTGGGATTTGAAACCATTGGCGAGAGACATTTTTTTACCCATCTTGTCCCCTGGGTAGAAGACGAGTATCTCGTTGAGCATTATAAAAGAATGTTGCATTCGATTGGGATCGAACCCGAACCTTTTCAATCTCCATGGATTGTTCCAGAGCTTTCAGCTGGAAAATACATCATCTTTCACATTGGTTCTGCAAATCCTATAAAAGATCTTCCTGTTTCTTTTTGGAAGGCTCTTTATGAAGCTTTAAGAGCAGAAGGCTATCAAATCACCTTCACGGGAAAAGGAGAAGATCAGAGGCGGTTTATTGAGCAAATTACCGATCGGCATCTTTGCGATCAGCTCAATTGGGTTGAATTCATACAAACGATTCACCAAAGCGCGCTTCTCATTTCTGTGGATACTGTGGCTGTGCATTTGGCAGCAGCCATGAAAAAGCCCTTCATCGTTCTGTATCAATCGACACTGGATATTCCTCTTTGGTTTCCCAAGAATGGAGTCTTTTTCAATGAAGAGTTCGGGCCGGAGCAAGTGTCTAAAAAAGCCTTAAAAATGCTTCATGAGGAAAAAATTCATCTATGAGAATGACAGTAGATACACGGATGCGGTGCTTTGGAGGAATTGGGACCTATGTCCGCTGTCTTTTGCCCTTTTTGGAGCAGAAATGCACAGTTAAGCAGCTCAATTCCACTGCACCCATCTATAGTATCCGAGAGCAGTTCGACTTTTTTCTCAAGATTCCTCCTTGTGATCTATTTTGGTCGCCCCATTTCAATTCAGCACTTTTGCCTATCAAAGCAAAAAAACATGTCGTGACTATTCACGATCTCTATCATCTCGATCATCTCGAGACGCTGAGTCTCGTGAAACAGTTCTATGCCAAGACTGTGCTCCGCAAGGTGATTTCACGTGTGGATCAAATCCTCACGGTATCGGAGTTTTCCAAAGGAAGGCTCCTTCACTATTTCCCAGAAGCTAAAGAAAAGCTCAACGTGATCTATTCGGGTTGCGATCATTTGCTCTCTGTAGAACCTACTCCTGTAAAAAATGTGCCCTCCAAATTTTATCTTTTTGTGGGGAACAATAAGCCCCATAAAAATGAGGCATTTGTTCGAGAATGTGTGGATAAAATGGGGAGACATCTCGTCTCTGTTGGACATGGTCTTGCTCCTGTGACAGAAGGGGAACTCTGTTGGCTTTACAAGCATGCACAAGGGCTCATTTTCCCTTCCCTCTATGAAGGATTTGGACTGCCCCCACTCGAAGCAATGGCATTGGGATGCCCTGTATGGGCATCGGATATTGAGCCAGTGCGTGAGATTTGTGGGAACGCAGCTGTTTATTTTGATCCCACCAATCCAGAGAGTCTTTGTGATGCCCTAATGGAGAGTGACTCGCTTATTGAAAAAGGAAAGCAAAGAGCTGCGCAATTTTCTTGGGAGGAATCTGCTAGAAAACACTTTCAAGTTTTTCAACAGCAAGGGGAATTTTCTGCGTTGAGCCTCTCTTCGCAATGAGAAGAGCCTCTTTTGTGTCGACAATGATCAAATCCTCAAGATCGATTGCGGCAATCTTTCGCTTATCTCCTAAGATAAAACATCCCTTAGTTTGCAAATCGACGATATTCCCGATCTTGACGTTTTGGTGGGCGTCTTTTTCAAAGGCTTCATAGATGCCTTCCCAAGACCCCACATCAGACCAGGACAGCGGAAGAGGAATCACCTTGAGGTGATTGAAATGTTCGTGGAACGCGTGGTCCAAGGAGAGATTAGGGTAGGCTCTGAAAGTATCGGTTTCATAGGCCTCGAACATTTCGGGTTGATGTTGTTTAAGATCTTTAAAAAACGTCTCACGGTGAAAGAGGACAATGCCGGTATTCCAAAGACACTTTCCGGTCTCTAGAAGAGATTGGGCCTTGGAAAGGATCGGTTTTTCGATAAACGATTCGACATCGGAAATATTTTTTTCAGGGTCACACGTGATGTATCCATATCCAGGGTGAGGGTGGGTAGGAAACGCGCCAAATAAAATGTGGTGTCTCTCTAGAGACAGTTGCTGTGCCTCTTGAATTTTTTCCAAAAAGAGGGATTCAGGTGAAATCAAATGATCAGATGGAGAGACGAGAAAAGTAGAAGGAGTTTCTCCTTGTTTCTCCATCCACTTGAGAGCGAAGAGGGTGGCGGGAGCCGTGTTTTTCTTCTCGGGTTCAGCGATCACTCTTTTTTCAAGGCTTTCTTCAATTTCTTTGGCTTGGGTGATTGCCTCTTGAAGAAAGTGGTCTTGAGTGACAATCACCAAATCTTCGGGATTGCAGTGTTTGAGAAATCGCAAAAGGGTTTTTTGCAGAAGGGAATGGCCTCCTTCTGTGATGGAAAACTGCTTTGGAGATTGTGAATGGGGCCATAGTCGTGTCCCCAATCCTCCTGCTAAAATGATGATTTTCATATCTGTTTTTTCTATCATAGTGAGTATGACAGATTTTGCCCTTTTGAGAATTAGAAATCGCCCTGTTTTGACGCTTTCAAGCCTATACCATCGGCTGGTTCTTTTTCTTTTTGCTTTATTTTTAGTGGGAGGAAACTTTTTTCGTCTTTTTCCTCTCCCTCCCTTTCCCAACCATCTTTCTATCGTGGAAATTTTTCTCTATGCACTCGTTCTTCCTCGCTATTTTACCCGATTGCGCAAAAGTCACTTTTTTATTGTGGGGATCGTTTTTTCCTCTCTATACGGCACCATTCTTAACGGTTTTGATGTGACAAGCGTTCTCTACAGCGCAAAACTCATCGCCATGATTGCAACAGGTGTTGTGATCGGAGATATTTTATTTCAGAAATTTTCTCCACAACAGATGATGCAATATTTCATCAGGATATTTGTCCTCATTTTCTTACTCGGCTGTGGAATTTTTCTATTCTTCCCAAAAGCACACATCTTTTTTCAATTTTTGGATGTTTATGGAGTGCATTTTAGCGGGGATCCTCATCAAAGACGCTTCATTTCGACATTCTTTGATCCCAATTACTACAGCGCAATTGCTTGTATACCATTGATTTTATCTTGGCATTTGCGAAAATATTCTCTATTTTTTCTCTTTCTTGGAAGCATCTTTTTAAGCTTTTCCCGTAGTGGCATTGCCACGTGTGGTTTTTTGCTCTTTTTCATGCTCCTCTCTCAAATGCTCCGTTTGAAAACGACTCCTTTTCGTTGGAAATCCCTCTATTTAGGTCTACTACTGATCATTCCTTTTTGTTATTCGAAGGAGTTATTGTATTTCTTGCGTCGTTCGATTGGGCTATGGGAGGATCCCTCCGCGCTTGCCAGGCTGCAAAATTTTCAAATCGGGCTTTCGTACTTTGAGCAACATCCTTTTTTCGGCATTGGTTATCACTACCTATCGAGTCGATTATTTGAGGACTTTGGCCATCTCTCTTTAGATTCTTCGCTACTCATCACCCTCACTAGCTTTGGATGGATTCCCTGTTTAGGACTTGCGATTGTGGGTGTGGTGTGGTCAATAAAGCAATTGGCAAGACCCCATTCTTCTCTCTTCATATGGCTTTACATCTATGTGCTAGTCTGTATCCTGTTTACGAGTCAATTTAACAATTTACTCTACTTTCAATATTGGCTCACTCCGATCATTTCGCTATTTACGTTTATGCAAAAGGACAAAAATGAAGTGCGCTCTCGTTCATGACTGGCTTGTCACAATGGGTGGGGCAGAAAAAGTATTGGAAGCTCTCATCGAAGTTTTTGATGTGCCCATCTTTACTCTATTAAAAGACGAAAAAGCTCTTTTAAATACCCCCTTTTCTGGTAGGGACATTCGGACATCTTTTTTGCAGTCTTTTCCTAAGCGGCAGCGCTATTATCGCAATCTTGCTCCTCTTTTCCCTCTGGCAATTCAAAGCCTGGATCTCTCTTCTTATGATTTGATCATTTCCAGCTCGCATGCTGTTGCTAAGTCCATTCGAAAAAAGCCCGGACAGCTCCATATTTGTTATTGCCACACTCCTTTTCGCGCTGCATGGGATCTCTATGAATTCCACATCGATCAACTCAATCCAGTAAAGCGCCTTTTAGCTCGTCCCACTCTAAAATATATCCGCCATTTTGACCGGAAAACCCAAGGGGATGTCGATCATTTTATTGCAAATTCGACGTATGTTGCCAAACGGATTGAAACACACTATGGTCGCCATTCAACGGTGATCCACCCCCCAGTCAATACCGATCTCTTTCAGATAGCGAAATGCGAAGATTACTATGTGACCTGCTCACGTCTTGTTCCTTATAAACGGGTAGACATTCTCATCGCAGCTTTTGAGAAATTTCCAAAGAAAAAACTCTTGATTATTGGGGATGGTCCCGAGAAGAAAAAATTGCAGGCCAAAGCTCCACAAAATGTGGAATTTTTGGGGCGTTTACCTCATCCCACCCTGCGTGAGACAATTGCGAAAGCCAAAGGGTTTCTCTTTGCGGCTGAAGAGGATTTCGGCATTGTATTGGTAGAGGCTCAAGCTGCAGGCGTTCCAGTCATTGCCTATGGATACGGGGGCAGTATCGATACAGTCTTGCCGGGGAGCACGGGAATTTTCTTCAGAGAGCAAACCTCTTCAAGCGTCGTTGATGCCCTCATACGCTTTGAGAAAATGCAAGAGGATTTTGAGTCTGAAAAGATTCAGGCGCATGCTCAGACCTTTTCCAAAGAGCGCTTCAAAGAGAAAGTCCAATCTTTTGTCATGAACCTCTTAACTTGATATACATGTTCTTTGATGTCATGCCCATTCAGTCGATGGCGCAGGGGAAATCCCAAGTAGTTTTCCTTTTCTAAAATGGTCCGATTTTGATTGGGAGAAATGGACATTCTGTTTTTCAATGCCCATTTCACTAGGGAAATAGGTAGAAAGCCCTTGTATTGGACGATGCGCCACACGTCGACATGTGTAGAGTTTCTTCTGGTTAAAAATCCTGTAATAAGGAGGTGATCCTCACGTCTTGTTTCATATGACAATTGAAACACGTTGGGAAAAACAAAGCGTGCTGTCGTTTTTGTGAGCCAATTTCCATAGGAAAAATAATCCGCTTCCATTAGGTCTTTTGAAATACGCACATTGACGTTGACGACCTTCTTTTTCCAATTTTGAAACATCAAAAAAGGGTCCAAGGCTCTCTCTAAGATATCCACTTCATCAGCATCGATTGTTTGATGGGTAATGAAAGAAGCATATTGGTCTTTCGAGAGGCAATCAAGGGCTTTGGGTTTGTTCTTAAGCCGATAAAGATTAATGAAAATTAACCCTGCATGTTCCAAAGTTTCAAAATGGGTTATGCCATTTATCAAATTCGGAATTTGCATACTCAATCCGTCCCCTTTAACGCACCATCCATGATAGGCGCACTTTAAAAGGTCCTCTTCCGCACTTTCAAATGGGCATCTGTCCATGAGGGCGCGGGCAGCTCCCATCGAATCACGGAAGAGAACAATGTGTTTTCCCTCAAGCTGCATGCGCTTGGGAGTTTTTTTGAGTTCACTGGCCTTGCAAGCTACAATCCAGTCTTGAACATCGTTCATTTTGTGGCAAATTTCAGCAGTCATATAATTTCCTCCTATATAAACTTTTGTATTCCTCTTAAACAGTGATTGACATATGAATTCAAAAAATCTTCTGAATGATCGGTTGCTTTACGGTTGAGCAGAATGGAGCTCACTCCGTGAATGGCAAACCAAAAATAGTTGATGAGTTGTGTTGCTTTCTCTTCGGAGAGCTGATAGCCCTCTTGGAGGATTTTTTCAAATTGGCGCATATTTTTGGCAATTTCTGCTTGGTACCAAGAAGGGATTTTAGAAGCGGGAGCGGATTCGAAAATTGATTTCCAAAGGTGATAGTTTTCCCTTCCAAAATCAATGTAAACCCAGCCCAATCTAGGAAGTATTTCTTCTATAGACAAGTGGGCTTTAATTCCATCTTCAAGATTGGTGTGCAGCATATAAAAAAGTTCTTTCAATGCCCGGAGATTCAAATGAAAGAGGATGTCATCCAGATCATCAAATAGGTTGTATATAGAGCCGACCGCGCAATCACTGGCTTTTGCAAGTGAGCGAATCCGAATCTCAGCAACTCCTTTTTCCTTGAGGGTCTGGAAGGCGTGGTCTAGGACCACCTGTTTGAGTTTTTCTCGATTAACCATATGAACGATGTTCATTCTAGTGGAGGTGGTGAAATAAATGCAAGCAAAACCGAGCCGGTGAAAATTGAAAGAGGAAAACTATTTGTCCGGACATCTGATAGTGTCTGGAGGCATGAACTTATTTTGCAGAAATACGAAATTATTAAGAAGCTTAATAATAAATTAGAAAAGAACGTTATAAAGGACATAATATTTGTTTAAAATATTTTAG
>JAAKFB010000220.1 GCA_011065235.1 Chlamydiota bacterium
TTTGGACTTGGCGAGACAAAGCCAAATTGATACGAACGAGGAGCACCATTCCCAAATAGGGAAGGGTGACGAGGAGGGGTGATTTGGCAAAGTCGCAGCCAGTCCAAATTCACAAAACCTGACAGAGCGTGGTATAATATTCTAAGGTTCCAGCAAAACTTCCTGGAAGGGCTTGTCCTTCACTTATTGTATTCTCAATTATGGAAGGCATAAAACCACGGTCTTGCATTCTATCTAAAGCATGGCCTGTATACTTTCGTCCATAAATTACGGCTGTCTCATTTCTTACTTTTTGATATGGCGCATAATTTAACGCAGCTCGTTCCCCTGGCTTCGCAGTAGGATTATTTCTTAACCATTTTTCAATGGTATTGATCGTATCTCTCCCTTTCTGAGAATGTAGTCTGTTAAATACCTTTTGTTTCTTCTGTATTTTATTTTCCTCTAGCGCGAGGGTTATGACAAACACGTTCACACTTAGGACAAACTATCATTGCACTAGAAGACATTGACTCCCATGCATCATTACAGTTAGGACATATAAACCATTTAGAATCTCCTTCAATCGCGACTTCTGAAACATTGGAATCTGATATTTTCAAATATTCTTCCAAGAGGAGCATAACCATTTTTTTTAATTTTAAAACTGATTTATGTAAATCTTCTTCGAAGTTTCCTCTCCATTTGGATATTGATCCATCTTCAATACTATCATAAATTATTTCCAAAGAATTAATTCCAGATCGAAAGTTGTCTTTCCAAGAATCCGCAACAGTTTCAAGAGTATTTAAAAGACCATCTAGATCAGTAATAAGATCAAATAAACCAATTTTTTTATTTTCAAATAGTATAAGTTTTTTCTCAATCAACCTAATCTGTTTCCAATCATATCTATTTAAAGCAATCATTAATTCAGCCTCCCAGACAAGATGGTTACCACTTCACCATTTTCAGTAACCACTGAAATATTATTTACTGCATCATAGAATTGCATTCTTCCAACAACTTTATTTGGTGTTCCTACATTGCTCTGTATTGTTTTTTCAACAATAGATGGCATAAAACCACGGTCTTGCATTCTATCTAAAGCATGGCCTGTATACTTTCGTCCATAAATTACGGCTGTCTCATTTCTTACTTTTTGATATGGCGCATAATTTAACGGAGCACGTTTGCTACCAGCAAAGGAAGTGGCTCTATTCACGGATACCCTAGAATTGTTTGATGACATGGGTGATCGAAAGTTTGGAAAAGCCCCTGTCCTACTCGCTCGAACAATAGCCGTTCCTCCCATCGTACCACCGATACTCAAAAGATCATTTGTGAGTGACGCCCATTCTGAAGACATCCCTGTTGTCTGTAAAAGCTGCTCAGTCAAGGTAGCTCTATGACTTCCTGTAATAGCTGTGCTCATTCCAGTGATAAATTGATCAAGACCATGAGTAAGCACAGGCCATCCAATAGGAGCTGCAAGCCCCCCTGAACCAAGTGTTGCTAGACCTCCGGCGCTTGCCTCAGCAAGGCCAGCAAATGCCTGCAGTGATCCCTGTACTCGTGGATGGGAAAGAACTTCTAATGAAAGATCGACAACGCCTCCTATGCTAAAACCGGCACGTAGAGTAGGGTCGGTTGCAATGTCACCCCCTCTTTTGCAATCTCGATGTCTTTCACAATAACAATGAGGTTCATACTCACCATAGAAATAGCTTTCATCCACAGAGCTTTTATTTTTCTCTGAAGCTAAGCCAAAGTAATCCACATAGATCAGGGGATTGTTTCGACAATAGACGTATAAGTTGGGTCCATCTAAATCACCCATAGGATCTGGACTCATCCATCTTCCGGTTTCTGGGTCATAGTAGCGATGCCCAATACAAATAAGCCCTACTTCTTCATCGATGCGATTACCTCGATATCTCCAAGGATTGCCTACAGAAGATTGTTGAATCTCTCGATCTCGGTGATTTAAAATCTCTTCCTCTCCAAATGCCGAGTATCGGTAGCTCTCCTGGATTTTTCTCCTCTCTGGATCGATTAAACAGGTTACATTGCCTTGGATGTCATAGATAGGAACATACGTCCCCTTGTTCAATTCAAAAGCAATGAACGTGCCTCTCTCCGGTTGATTTGGATTACTTGGGATGCGGAGCTCTACAATGTTGCCTTTTGTATCCATGCATCCAAGCTCAGTTTGGCCTAGATAAAAATAACGAAGGACCTCTGAACTTCCGTCCTTTTCGACCTTTTTCGAAAGGCGTTTTCCTCTCAAGTTGTAAGTAAATGAAACGCTCATCTCATCAGGAAGAGTGATCGAAGTGAGTTGGTTAAAGTTATTATGTTTAAATTCCCAGGTTGTTCCGTCTACACTTTTTGTGGCCAAATTTCCCTTGGAGTCAAATGTATAGATAGCTCCTTCTGCTTGAATGAGCTGATTGGCATCATTAACCACATAGGAAGATCCATCTTTACTGTAGCGATTTCCGATCGAGTCATAAGTGTAAGAGTGCTCGATCTCTCCTTTTTCTGATAGGAGCTGATTGAGAGCGTTATAATCATAGGAAACATTCGATTTTTCCCCATCGAAAAGGGGCTCTCTTGTTTTTATGTTGCCCAGAGGATCGTAGCCTTTATTTGGAATGTAGTCTTGGAAGAAATCTGTAGCAATTTGCACTCTTCTTCCCAAAGTATCGAAGGATTGCTTTCTAGAGCCTGCATGATAGGGAAGGATCTCTTCAATGATATTGCCCATCAAGTCTCTTGAGAAGACGCTATACTGGTAAAGCCCTTGCTTGTCTTTAGAGGCTCTCATCACTTTTTTAACGAAAGGCCCTTCATACTCATATTGGATGAAGGAGCCGTCTGGAAGCTCTACTTCAGTGATACAGCCTTCTCCATCGTAGGAGCACTTGACGGAGTAGGAC
>JAAKFB010000221.1 GCA_011065235.1 Chlamydiota bacterium
GCCAAAGAGACTCCCTAAAAAGGGAATACTAGGGATTAAAAATATTTGGGATGCAGGATCCGGATCAGTTGATTTTTGGTTTGGGGGAGCAGCCATGATTATCGAAGAAGTAGAAAACGGAAGACGCTATTGGTGTAATGACGGACATCCCGATGAGAATTTTGATGACATTGTATTTACAGTTCGAAAAATCACTTAAAATAAAATGCCAAGTTTCAGTGAATTCTTGCGCCTTTCATTCCCGCCCATGAATGATCGGGTCCGCTGGATCTCACATTCCGCACCAAAAAGAGCATTTTATGAATTAGCTCTAAAATCAAGCTAATCTTCCGTCTAAATAAAGTTTTAGCTAAACTTCTCCTCAGTCATACTGAGGAGAAGCGATTGTGACCCCGTTTACCAACAAGCAAGTAAGAGGAAAAGTCCTAGATCACCTAGGACTCGTTACAGCCACCATTGAAGATTTGGGTCTCGTAGAAAAAATAGATGCCCTTCTTCCCTTAAGCCAAAACAATGGAAGTAAGGTCTCTATGGGGCAAAGGGTCTCTGCCATGATCCTAAATGGATTGGGATTCATGGATAATCGCCTCTACATGTTCGAAAAATTCTTGGACAACAAATCTGTTGATAGAATTTTTGGGCAAGGAGTTGAGGCAAGCCACTTCAATGACGATGCATTGGGCCGTTGTCTTGATGCCATCGCAGACTATGGCGTTACCAAGTTTTTTACTGAGGTGAGTTTTGCTATAGGCCAGGAAAAAAAACTCATTGGTCCCACTATGCGAGGAGATACAACTACTCTCGCTGTTTATGGAGACTACCCAGGCGCAAGAGAACCCCATGAGACAGCCCGTCCGGAAAGAGGTCACTCCAAAATAAAAAGAGGGGATCTCAAACAAATGATCCTCCATCTAGCCACCACAGGGAGCTCTGGATTTCCTATATGGATGCAGGCCCATGCAGGGAATGCTTCTGATAAAAAAACTCTCATAGAAGCTGCCAGACGCATGGAAGCCTTTAGGAAACACATTCAGTTGGAAGACCCCATCTATGTAGGAGATAGCGCCTTTTACAGCGGAGCTGTTAAAGATGGCGCTGGGATGAAATGGCTCTCAAGAGTCCCTGAAAATATCAAAGAAGCCAAACAAGTGATCCATACAGACCAAGATAACTGGATAGACCTTTCAAATGGATACCGGATACAACCCTTTACTAGTGAGTATGGAGGAGTCTCTCAAAGATGGATCCTCGTCCATTCAGATCAAGCTTTTGAGAGAGAAATCAAAACTCTCGAAAGACAAATCGGGAAAGAAGAGGCCGAACTTAGCAAAACCCTGTGGCACCTGAGCTGCCAAGAATTCGGGTGCTCTGCAGATGCTCAAAAAGCAATCTCTCAGATCAAATTTAAGTATCACCAAGCATCCTACGAGATTGAAGAGATTAAGAAACATACCGATAAGGGGCGTCCTAAAGTAGATGCGCCCTATACCACAGTTTTCAAAGTGAGTCCTACCCTTGAAAAAGACCAAGAGAAAATCCTCTATACCAAGGAAGCGAAAGGGCGATTTATTCTCGCTACAAACGACATGGATCGATTGAGTGACGAAGAGATACTTACCGAGTACAAAAAACAGTCCAGTACAGAAGGAGGTTTTCAATTTATTAAAAATAATGCCTTCGAAGTTGATTCAATATTCCTAAAAAAACCTTCCCGGATACAAGCTCTCATGGCAATTATGTGCCTTTGTCTCATGGTCTATGGATTTGCCCAATACAAAATCAGGTCGACCTTAGAAGAGACAAACGAGACCCTACCTAACCAGTCAAACCGCGAGACAAAAAAACCCACAATGCAATGGATTTACCGCTTATTCCACGGCATTCATGTACTGAAGATTGAAACCAAGGAGCTCTCTCAAGAACTGGTAATCAACTTGAACCCCTTATTGGAGAGAATTGTGAGGATGTTTGGGACTCGTGCTATGGAGATCTATGACCTCGTGGCCTAAAGAAGGAGAAAAAATGGTTGTGAGGAGCAAAAATTACGAGAAAGGCGATAGCAAGAACGACTGGCTAACGACAACTAGAAAAGAGCAGTCAATCGGGCAGCTTTTCTGAAATAAATATTACCACTTTGGGGGTAATTCAAAATTTTACAAAGATTGATGCGGAATGTGAGGGGATGTACGCAAAGTTTTAGGTGGTTTTGATCTGGTTTCATTCTGTTGGCTAATTACAATTCGGTTAATTCATTTTGAACATTGCCAGGATATGCCATTGTAGTATTTCAGCATAAATCTGAGTATATCCCAATGCTTCTATTTTCTCTGTCAATTGCTCTGGCAGAAAAGCGTAGTGTGTTAATCCTTTTTCAGGGCCGTCCTGAGGCACATAGGTCTGCTTGTCTGAGAATCGTAGGGTACAGAAAATGCCGCCATGGGAGTCCTCATACAAGCCGTCTCCAAGATTTTTGAGATCAAACGAGTTAAAGTTCGCAGCTTTCACGATAAACAGGCCTCCATGCTTCAGGATCCGTGTGATCTCTGCAAAAAGCTTCTCTATCTTCGGTAAGATGTTGTGATTCAATGATTGGAATGCAATGACTGCATCCAATGACTTGTCTTCAAACGGCAATACTTGGTACATATCCTGTTCAAGGATGTGAACAGATACCTGAGCTTCTTGTGCCTGTGCTTTTGTCTTTTCGATGCCCTCATTGGAGATTTCCAATGCATGCACGGTCTTCCCTTGTTTTGCCAGATCTACAGCAATGGTTCCATTTCCAGAGCCAAGGTCAAGGACAGTTTGGACATTCTCTTGCTCAAAAAGCTCCAGCATCTTTTGAGGGATGTCGGCCTTGAAATGCGCATCTACGCTGTCGTTTTTCCACACATCATCATACTG
>JAAKFB010000222.1 GCA_011065235.1 Chlamydiota bacterium
GCCATAAAGAGGCGCAGAAGAAAAAATCAAGTTAGGAGGATGTTATGGCTGCAAGAAAGAAAACACACCGAAAAAAATCTTCACCGCGAAGAAGAACTCACAAGAAATCTGGTTGGTCTCGCTGGTGGAGCCGCTGGTGCTCAATGTAATCTTCTTTTCACTGAAAAGCTGAGAAGATAAAAGACGGCCGCCACTAGGGCAATCGTTGCTCCTGGTGGCCAGTTGAGCTGATAAGAGGTTGTTGTCCCGAGTAGGGTGAAAAAACAGCCAATGAGAACCGCAAAAATCATCATTTTGGTGAATCGATGGGTGAATCCAGAGGCAATGGCTGCTGGAATGGCTAGCATTGCAATCACCAAAACGGCCCCGACGACTTGAATGAGCAGCACAACAGATAGTGCTATCAGGCAGAGCAAGAGCAAATAAAAGCATTTGACGCGCACTTTTTGCAATTTTGCCTGCTGCTCATCGAAGCAGATCGCCAAAAATTGATGGCGAAACAGAGCGATGATGGCAATAACGATGACGTCCAAGGTCAAGAGTATGAGAATGTCTGCTCGGGTGACCCAGAGAATATTGCCAAATAGGTAGTGCATCAATTCGACGCTATAGCCCGGTGTCAGGGCGATGAAAATCACCCCAATGGACATCCCGGTAGACCAAAGCGCCGCGATGACAGTATCTTCGCGCTCTCGATACTCCAAATGGATCCATCCAATGAGCAATGCGGAAATGAGGGCCGCGACAATCGCTCCTTGCATGGGTGTGATCCAGGGAATATTGTAGGTGCGCCCAAGCCACAAAAAGAATCCCATCCCTCCCAAGACCGAGTGGGCGATACTCCCACTGATGAAAACAATCCGCTTAATGACGACGAAAGAACCCATAATGCCGCTTGTGATGGAAGCGGCAAATCCCGCCAAAAGAGCCATATAGAGAAAAGGATTGGTGAGAAAGGCTTCAATCACGTTTCTTCTCCCTTTTCATCAAGGTGGGGTGATAGAGGCCCATCGCAAAGTGCTCACATACCTCTTCAGGGGAATAAGTCGTCAACTCTTTGTTGATGCATAGCAAATGGTTCATGTCTTTTGCAATTGCCTGCAATTCATGGGTTACGAGCAAGATGGTGATTTGGCCGCGCAATCCGACAAGAAAACGGAAAATTTCTTTGAGGGCGTCGGGATCGATTCCGACAGTGGCTTCATCTAAGAGGAGAATTTCAGGGTTAGAGGCGAGCGCTCGGGCAATCAGAGTTCGTTGAATTTGCCCACCGGAGAGTGTGCCGAATGCTTTATCAGCATGGCCATCCAAGCCTACTTTTTTGAGTGAGGCAAGGGCTTTGTCCTTGGCATCCTTGGAAAAGTTTCCCCATCCCTTATGCGTAGCGAGGCATCCTTGGAGGACCACCTCTATCACCGAAATAGGAAATTGCCTGTCATAGCGGCGCACTTGAGGGACATATCCGATGCGGCTGGAAGCTTGAGAGGGTCCTTTTCCCAGAATAGAGATATTTCCCGTTGTTGGTTGTCTAAGACCTAGGAGGAGTTGCAAAAGGGTGGTTTTGCCTCCGCCATTGGGGCCAAAAATCCCTATAAACTGCCCTTTTTTCACAGAAAAATTGAGATTTTCGAGAATAACAGCGCGCTTGTCGTAAGAAAAAAAGAGATTTTCGACAGAGATGGTCATTTTGCGATATTTCCTGCGATTTGTCGCATATTCTTCAAATAGTCTCTAGCATAGGGGTCCACGAGATAAATCGGCAATTGAAGTTTTTCCCCAATCTGGGTTGCGCCGCGGTTATTAAACCCTTTTTGTAGGAGGACACATTGAACAGGATAGATCTTTGTTTTTTCCAAAATTTGTTGAATATCTCGAGGGCGGGGTTCTTTACCTTCGCATTCAACAGAGAGCTGGATCAATCCGTAATCGCGACAAAAATATCCAAATGCCGAATGGGACACGAGAAGAGCATTGCCTTTGAACGGGGAGAGAATCTTCTCTATGTCTCGATCCAGAGTTTGTAAATCTAAAGCCAAATTATTAAAATTTTTTTGGTATTCTTCGCGATATTCCGGAAACAGTGCGATCAATGTCTGAGAGATATGCTGCGCTTGTTTTAGGGCGAGTTTAGGGCTGAGCCACGTGTGCAGATCAGCTCCTGTGTGGTGGTGTCCAACGCAAGGGGAGAGTTCAATCGCATCTTCTTCTGTGAGTACATCGAGGCCAGCCTGCAAATTAACCGTTTTTAGCTTTGGGTTTTTCTCAAGAAGAGATTGAGTGATTTTTTTTTCAAAAGGTTCTCCAATCTGAAACCAGACATTGGCCCTTGTGTGCATTTCGACTGATTTTGGGGAGGGTTCATAGATGTGGAGATTCATATCTGGAGGGATCAAAGTCTGAACGTCTAACGTATTTCCTACGATCCGTTCAACAAAGTAGGCATAGGGGGCGATGGTGACCATGGCGGAGGGTTTTCTATTTGTTTCAACATGTTTTTTTGAACAGGAGAAAAAGAAAAGCGGAGTAAGTAAAAGAACTAATAGCCGGATAAACATAGTGCAACCATACAATTCCCCTAAATTACTTGCCAGATAAACTCTCTTTGGATACTATTTCCCGGTTTGGAGGAGTGTCCGAGTGGCCGATGGAGCATGCTTGGAAAGCGTGTAAACATGAAAATGTTTCGTGGGTTCGAATCCCACCTCCTCCGTGAAATAGGAGCAAATGTCCAGTGGACATTTGTGGGTGGATTCGAAGCGGAAGAGGTCGAAGACCCTGGAGCCGGGTACAAAATCCCACCTCCTCCGTAAGGGTAAAAGCTCCAGTGGAGCTTTTACAGGAGGATTCGAAGCGGAAGAGGTCGAAGACCC
>JAAKFB010000223.1 GCA_011065235.1 Chlamydiota bacterium
CATTCTGGTTAAATATGACAAAACTGAAGACTACGGAGGAATCATTTTTGATATTTGGGAAAAATTACCAGAGAGTGACAAAACTGAAAAAATGAACAACCTCTATGAGAGAATTTGTGCAGATTTAAATAATTCCAAGGTTTCCTGAATTTCCTCAGCTGTTGTAAATCGCGACAGAGAAAAACGGATTGTCGACATAGCCTCTTTACGCGTTAGCCCCATATTGAGAAGCACCTTTGAGGGTTCCAAAGCTCCCGCCGAGCAGGCAGACCCCATACTCGCTGCGATCCCCTGCAAATCCAACTGAATCAACAAAGCTTCCCCATCTATCCCCGGAAACGTCACACTCGACGTGTTACACACCCGTGGTCCTGTTCCATTGATGATAACCCCTTGCAACCCCTGTTCAAATTGATTGCGCAATGCTGCCATCTTGACAGCAGCTGCAGGCAACTCCTCTTCCAAAAGCTCAATGGCTTTAGCAAGTCCTATAATTCCCGGTAGATTTTCCGTTCCGCCGCGTCTCAAGGCCTCTTGTCCACCGCCGATCATCAGAGGCTCAATCCGAAAACCCTTGCGAAGAAACAAAAGACCCACACCTTTTGGTCCATGGATTTTATGTCCTGAAAATGTCATCGCGCTCACTCCATCGGGGATGGAGAATTTTTCTTTTCCGAGCCATGCGACCGCATCAATCACAAGGGGAATTCCCTCCCTCTGTGCAACAGCCGCGATTTCCTCCACGGGATTTTTGACACCCGTCTCGCTATTGACGCCACTGAGGACAATCATGCACGTGTCGGGACCGATGGCATTTTCCAGGTCCTCAACGCGGACGTATCCCTCTTTGCCAACAGGCAAATAGGTCACCGGTAACCCCAACCCTTCGATTGTCTTATAGACTGCAGCGTGATCAATTTTCGATGTGATGATATGGCCTTTGGGTCGCTGACCCAAAATGGCCAAATTGAGCGCTTCAGTTCCACTCGATGTGAAGATCAGCTCCCCAGAGCCAACACCCAAACATCTTGCGATCGTCCCGCGAGCATTATTGAGTCGCTGGCGTGCAGCCCGTCCAAAATAATGGATACTTGACGGGTTCGACGGCCCAGCCTCAAGCTCTTGAAGCATCACCTCAACAACGCGAGAGTCGAGCTCTGTAGTGGCATTACTATCTAAAAAAATCCGTGACATGCGCCAAATTATATCAAAGATTCGAATTTAAAAAAACAATCCATATAGTAAAGCGAATTGAATCCGTTTTAAATCAAATCGAAGTCCAGAATTGAAATATTTATACTCATGCATCTCTTTATCATAGAAACTGCCAATATGTTTAAAGATGGTGGGCCATCCCATGTTAAATTCAATAAATTGATTGCTTTGTGATTTAGTATAGAAGCTTGTCCCTGCAGAGATAAGGCCATGTGCTAAAAGAGTTTTTGAAAACACCTCACCTGTTCCCCAAATATGCGCTCCCTTGAGGCCAATGCCTGCATAATACTTTGCTGTTTCAGAGGCATCGAAAAAGCGAAGCCAAGAGCCATAGGCAAGTAGAGAAGTAGTGTTAAGACCTTTTCCGAAGCCGACGCCTAAATCGCTGCCATGAATGTCCATTTCATTACGTATACCCACATTGATAAGTCCCTCTAAAGCGGGAATTGCGGTTAAATCCAGCGAGATATATTTTTTATAAGAAGGGGACAGTTTTTCTTGAAAGTAGATTTTTTGTGATAGATCGAATGGGGCGTCATCTTTGGCAAATTTCGGAAAATTTTCATCTGCTATGCATTGAATTGTCGCAAGCGCAACTAAAATGAATCCTGTTTTTTTCATGATATCCTCTTATGTTAAAAATTTTGGTGACTATACCAAAAAGTTTACTTTTAAGAGGAATAATCGTCAATTAAATATTTTTCCGCGAAGCGTCTCCGTGGGCTCTGGTACGTCCGTGAAGACGTATGCTCTAGTGGGGTGAAAGGACCCCACCGCGCCAATTGTCCGTTTGGGCGCGTAGGAATATAAACACCCGAAAGGTAACTGGAAGGGTGAAGTTTTATAGGACAAAGATGTGAGCCGTAACCATAAGGTGAACTTGATTCGGCCTCGTTACACAACATGCAGGTGGCCAAGGTGTCGGAGATCCTGAAGCCTAATACCAATGTTTTTTTTTAACGGTCTAAAGCATTGGGCCTGCCGGGGTGATAGAAGACAGCGTGCATCGAAAGAGAATACGGAAACCGGAGAGACCTGATAGGTCAGGTCGAACCTAACGATGGCTGAGAATGCATAATCAGTCAAAGGATCTAGTCGGGAGTCGGAGGGGCTCATAGTAGTGTTGAAGTGGGGTAATTCCCATGGAGCGAAGGAGCCTCACCATGAACATGCTACAAACAAGAACTTGGAAACCGATTGTTATGAAAACTAGTACGGAAAAGCAAAGGCTGCCTCAAGATGAATGGGACGCCCTAAAAGTCCAACGTTTAAGAATGAAGCTGGCTGAGAAGGCCAAACGGGAACCGAAATTTAGGTTCTATACACTCTACGGACACATCTACAGAATAGATGTACTCAAAGAAGCTTGGAAGCAAGTAAAGCGAAACGGAGGATGCCCGGGATATGATGGTGTATCGATCAAAAGCCTCGACAATGAGGACATGATAGAGAATCTTCTCGAGACCATCCAACGAGAGCTGAAAGAAGGGACATATGTCCCGCAACCAGTCAAAAGGGTGTATATCCCTAAGGCGAATGGGAAACTAAGACCTCTTGGAATTCCAACAATCAAAGATCGAATCGTACAGACAGC
>JAAKFB010000224.1 GCA_011065235.1 Chlamydiota bacterium
TTTTTACTCTCGTGGATTACAGCTGTTACGTGGCAAGAGGATGTGAAGCAGATCGATCAACAAATAGAGCAGTTACAGAATCTGCAGGATAAATACCGCTGGAATATGGAGAGAAATGTCAATAATGCGATGCGCTGGCAGTTTCAAAATCAAAACTATCTCGATGCCAGGCGCGCATGGGAGCAAGCATCACAGGAAAAACAAAAAATTCAAGAAATTCAAGATCAAATTGATGATCTAGAAGTACGCAAAAAAAAGATACTTGAAGAACATGGCGAAGAACAACCTTCTTAAACAGGTTTATGCAGATTCCTTGAGTTTGCTCACGGATTTATACGAGTTGACGATGGCCTACGCCTATTGGAAAAATGGGCTTGAGGATCGCCACGGGGTTTTTCAACTTTTTTTCCGCAAACATCCTTTTGAAGGAGCCTACGCACTTTGCGCGGGAACTGCGGTTGCTCTGGAATATATCGAGAATTTTCACTTTGAGGAAGAGGATCTCTCTTATTTGGAAGGGCTAAAATTGTTTGAGCCGGCATTTCTCGACTATTTGCGCGGGATGAAAATGGAGCTCAATGTCCATGCAATGGAAGAGGGGACTCCTGTTTTTCCATATGAGCCGATGATGCGTGTGGAGGGGCCGATTATTCAGGCTCAAATTTTAGAATCCGCGCTTCTCAACATTATCAATTTTCAGACGCTCATTGCTACAAAGGCGTCTCGGGTGTGTTTTGCAGCTGATGGAGATCATATCGTGGAGTTTGGCCTAAGGAGGGCGCAAGGGATCGATGGTGCAATTGCTGCATCGCGCGGAGCGTTTATCGGAGGGTGCCATTCGACATCGAATGTCCTTGCGGGCAAATTATTTGGCATTCCCGTGATGGGAACGCATGCTCATAGCTGGGTGATGACATTTGATGACGAAAAAGAATCTTTTCGCGCTTTTGCAAAGGCACTACCCAAGAACTGCATTTTCTTGATCGATACGTATGAAACGCTCAAAGGGGTGGAGCGGGCCATTGAGGTGGCCAAGGAGGATAATCTCAAGATGAGAGCTGTCCGTCTCGACTCGGGGGATTTGAACAAGCTGAGTATTCAAGTGCGCAAAATGCTCGATGAAGCGGGATTTACAGAGACGAAAATCATGGCGACGAATGAGCTGACCGAACAGATCATTTGGGATTTGAAACACCAGGGGGCCAAAATCACGCTCTGGGGTGTGGGAACAAATCTTGTGACGGGAAAAGGGCAGTCAGCACTCGATGGGGTGTACAAATTGAGTGCAGTGCAAGATGCAAACCGCAATTGGCTCTATCGGTTGAAAATCTCTGAACAGGTGATCAAAACAACAAACCCAGGGATATCTCAAGTGCGCCGCTTCTTTGATGAGAAAGGGTATGTCGCCGACATGCTCTATGATGAGCGGATGGGTCCTGGAGAGACGATCATTCACCATACCGATCCGGGCTCTCAAAAACAGGTGGAAAGCAATTGGCAGTCTCAGGATCTCTTAGTGCCGATGCTCAAAGAGGGCAAACGGGTATATGAGGTGCCACCGCTTGAAAAAATGCGCGCGCGCTCCTATGAGGAGCTGGCGAAATTTGATCCGAGCATGCGTCGTTTTCTCAATCCGCAATGGTATTTTGCAGGAATCGAACAGGGCTTGTATAAGAAAAAATTGAAGATGATCGAGGAAATTCAAAGAAAGTGAAAGTACTGATCGTGGTCGATATGCAAAACGATTTCATGCCGGGGGGAGCCTTGGGAGTGGCTGGGGCGGATGCACTTGTTCCAATTATCAATGAATTGATGAAGAACTTTTCAATCGTGGTGGCGGTCAAGGATTGGCATCCAAAAGGTCACGCGAGTTTTGCCATCTGGCCCCCGCATTGTGTGCAAGAGACGAAAGGGGCAGAATTTGTCCCAGGCTTAAATGTCGATCGATTTGAAAAAGTATTTCACAAAGGAACAGATCTTGAAATCGACAGCTACAGTGCGTTTTTTGACAATGCCAAAGCACGGAAAACGGGCCTTGAAGAGTATTTGAAAAGCCATCAGATTGATGCAATCACTTTGGTTGGTATGGCAACGGATTATTGCATTCTCTATTCTGCTCAAGATGCGGTGAAATTAGGATTTGATGTGACGGTGATTAGCGATGCATGTCGAGCAATCAATCGAGAGCCAGACGATGAAAAAAAAGCTTTTGATAGTATGAAAAGCATTGGAGCAAAGGTCATATAATATGGATCTTGAGCAGATACTCTCTTCACAGATAAATGCGGCAACTCCTTTTCGGATCTGGACGTTGCTCATTTTTGCAACAGCTGTGACGCATACGCTTCTGGCTCATCACTTCACATCCCTTTCCAAGAAAATTGCCGCCCGCAATAGAAAAAAAATTAGCTTTTGGGCTGAAGTTTTCCATTTTTTTGGGGAAGTCGAAGTGGTGTTTGCTCTCTGGGTGATCCCCCTCGTGATCGTCGTTGTGGCGTTTTATGGATGGAAAGAAATGGTCGAATATCTCAACTCGCGTGTCTATGTCGAGCCATTTTTTATTGTCGTCATGATGAGTTTGGCCTCGACACGTCCGATCATCAAGCTCGCCGAGAAAGGAGTCCACGCGGTGGGGAGGTTTTTTGGAGATACCGCTGCATCCTGGTGGCTGGCGATTTTGACGCTTGGGCCTATTTTGGGATCGATCATCACGGAAGCTGCGGCGATGACGATTGCGGCTCTTCTTCTAAAGAATAAAATCTATATCCACGGTCCGACAAAACGACTCGCATATGGGACGATGGGG
>JAAKFB010000225.1 GCA_011065235.1 Chlamydiota bacterium
GTATACGACTCCCAAGAACTTTGAAAGAGAGGACCAAAAAAACGGCGCCAACTCCGCGGCGAGGTTTTATAGGCGAAAATCTCTTCAAAATAGGGCTCATCAAATTGCATACGCGCGGCATGTACCGCTTCATGAGCGAGCACCTCTTCTCTTCGATAGAGACGCATGAGGCTTCCTTCTTCGAACTTTTCTTTGAGCTGGACAAGTGGTATGCGCATTGTGTCCTTCTCGGTGATCCACGTTGCTGCTCCCTGGAAAAAAGGGAGGTTGCGATTGCTATAGTAAGCGACGATCCAATCGGGGGAAAGATCATAGAGTGCTTTTGTTTTTTCTTGTGCTACTGTCCAGTCGGCATCTGTGAGAAAATGATCAATGTCAGAAGGAGGATTGGAAAAAAAATGATCGAGGGTCTCGATCCGTTTTAGAAATTTTTTTTCCTCTTCTAGAGGGCCCGGAATCCACCCTTTTTGATTAAAATCTTGCAGATTTTTAATTTTCATCTATGTATGCTTTTGATCCTTATGATCGGTTTAATTCGTATCCTAGCAATGCTTGCAGTCATCATCGGGATGGCCTATCTATTTAACCATAGACCTCAAAGCCATTTTGCTCAAAAAACGAAAAGAATCCCCTGTGTCCTCATTGATGTAAAGCCAGGAACTTGTCCCTACTGTTCCTGCTTATTGCATCATTCTATTAGCTACGATTTTTCCTCATCATCAGCGCCATAGAACCAAATCCAACAAAATTGAGCCCAGCTAAAATGGCAATCGCCAATAGGAGCTTGTTGGTTTTCTTGCTCAGCATCATCAAACGCCTGCGAGCCATTTTCTCAAAGTCAGATTCATTTTCAAACCAGGTCCCCTTGTATTGATGCTGAGCAAATAGGGCCCACTCAATCTTGGGAGAATTGAAATAGAACGAAGGAAAGGCAATATCGATATTGCCCTCACTATTGTGATATTTCTTAAAGTTTTCTCCGAGAACGAGGAACGTTCTGTGAGAAACACGGTTGATGATGGAATCGCGATCTTTTCCGGGATAATCTTTTTCAATTCGCTCCCAATTTGCCTCCAACCAATCCATACATTTGCCCAAAATGGGATGGCCCGCCCTTGCCGCGAGGATATTGTTTGTTGGCCAAACGGAGGTACTTAGGGCCGTGGCAAAGGGAACCTCCATTCCACAATAGAGATCATAAGCCTGATTAAACCCTTCAAAACTCCCCACACAAGTGACATCGTGATCGACGTAAATACCGCCCTCGCGATCGAGAATTTCAAGGCGTAGGAGGTCTGATTTTTCTCCAAAATTATCCGAGTTGTGATAAAAGCCTTCGAGTCTCTTAAAAGGAAACTCGCGGATCATGCACATCTGCATATCTGGATGGGGAAGGGGGCGCTGCCGATCGGTCCAAAATTTGACTGTCCAATCGGGATGATGGGCCATCCAACTCCGCACATTTTCAATCGACTCTCGGGGAAAGGGCTTTGGCCCCACCCAAATAAAGTGGATGACTTTGGGGATTTTTACCTCGCTGCGCGCTCCGGCAAGAAGGGGGATATTCTTTTCATAGATCTCTTTAAAGAAGGCGAGATTTTGAAAATCTTCTTTCGTCTGCACATGCTTCCAAGCGGGAAGCTCTTTTCCCATCAAGCTCTCAAAATCCACTCCTGGCTTTTGATGTACCTCCTTCTTGGAGCAACTCGTCAAAAACAGGCAAATGAATAGAAAAACTATAAATCGTTTAGATTCCATAAGGCTAAATTCTCCATGCCGTAGTCCCCTTTTTCCATAATTTGAATGATCGGTTCTGGGAACTGATAGGGAGGATATTTCCAATTAATGGGCTGCAATACGCCCGTTGTATTTTCACTATTTTCTTTCACTTCAGGATAGTGGCGCATGAGTAAAAATTTGGCACCACTTTTCTTAAATTGCAACAGAGCTGCTCGGGCCTCTTGAGATGTGAGTGTGCACAGGTAATCCCAGCACAAAATCAAATCGACTTTGGGGAGAAGGTCTTTCGTGATATCTCTGTCCAAAAATGTCCGAATTTTAGAGCCAAATTGTGCTTGCAACGCATGTGCTTGCTCTTTTTTCTCTATCACTCCGATATAGCGCTTCACTCCCAGATCCAACTGACCCAAAATGTTTAGGTCGCAGCAAGGAAGATCTACAATCGATTCTATCGCAAACCCCTGCAAGAGCATCTGCAAGCGCTTCTGTTCATTAAACTGGCTCCATGTTCTCGGATCCGGCTTTTCGATGGCAGGTGGTTTTGTGTGCCTCTTATAAACCACCAGGCCCGCTAAACTGCAAAGGATTGCAAGACTTGCCACTAGCGCTGGCCATTTTTTGCGTCTCACTTATCTTCTCCGCCTTTGACGGAATACGTAGAGAAAGATCCCCGAGAATGCCAATACGTTGAGGGAGATGGCTCCCCTTCCAATCCACCTAATGGTATTGTTGCGGCGCTTCAATTTACCCAGTGCTCGATGGGTACTGATCTCAAATTCAGAATTTTCTTTTGCCTCTTCGGCCCAAGAATTGGCAAAAAAGTGCTTGGAATACATGGAGGGGATGTCTTTCTTCGCAAAGAAATAAGCCGCTGGAAATACAATATCGATATTTTCATCTTCATTCACACGATCCATCAAGGCATCGGTCAATTTTGTATAGGTTCGATCCATAACCAATTGTGTCCGCGAATATCCATCTTTTCCCCGATATTTCCTTCCCAACTCTTCCCACTGCTTTCCACTGAGATCAATCAAGCG
>JAAKFB010000226.1 GCA_011065235.1 Chlamydiota bacterium
ATTTCATCGAGCAGCAGTCTCTCCACTTTCCTGTTCTCCATAAGCTCGATGAGACCTATGCGCTTTTGGACCGCATCGGAGAGCGCGGCGATCTTTCGAAAGCAGAAACTCACGCCAAATATCTTGATTATCTCAAACAATTCAAAGAGTTAGAGGAAGCCATTCTCCAAACGGATTCCGATGTTGATGCAGGCTGGTTGGTTCAAAAAGAAAAAGTGATAGAAGGGTGCAACTCCAAGCTAAGTTTGATTGCTAAGAATAGTCACAAGCTTGGAGCCGCATGGGCTGAGTTAGCCTACGCTGATGTGCCTAAAAAATTCCGTCCTTCTACAGAAGAGGAGTGGAAGGAGATTGTCCAATTCTATTATTCGGTCGAGCCCCTTTTTCAGCAATCGCTCTCCCATGAGGAAGTTATTGAATTCATTGTCAAAACGTGCGAAAGTCTCTGCAAGACACAAAGAAAAATTGAACTTTATTCTGCTTCTGATTCAGAGCTTGAGCAGCTATATGACGCAATCAAAGAGTTTGACCCGAAGCTAAAGAGAGAAAATCTTTCTAGCGAGGAGAAAAAGGAGGTAGTTCATCGAGTTGCTCGTCGGGGAAGGCAATTGGTCCTTGGTGGTATTCAGACACACACGCTTCCTTACGATCCGATTTCATTGCGCCATCATGTGAAAGAGTTGAAAGTGAATGACCTGCTCAGAAGAGCTGATAAGCACCTCAACAGGGTCAATTGGTTCCATAAGGGAGGTGTTAAATTACTAGCTGTTTCGGTCTTACTCATTGTTGAATCTATTTTCATTGCGTACCCTGCTGTATCCATTGGGATCACTGCTGCAGTGATCGCCATTGAGGCTTCGGACACTATTTTTCAGAACTACTTTGTCGACCTCGATCGCAAAAAATTGGCGCTTAAAATGGAGAGGCACTCCTATCGCCATCTCGTCGATCCAGAAATAAGCAACGTTCCCGGTCATCCGGAAGCTCTTCAAAAGCTAAAACGTGTAATGGAGGAACGGGGGCTTGACAGCGCTCACGGGACAAAAGCCTCGCTTCAAGTGGGCAGAACCACCCCGGATTACGAAAAGAGAACACGTAGAATGGCCAAGTGGATCCAGCTCAAATCCCTTCGCCAGCGGGTTAATAGAGCGCTGTATCGAGATATCTCTCGTGCAGACGACGTAAAGTCTGATACTTATTCTAAAGAACTCAAACAGGTGCACGCCCGATTGGTCCAGCAATTGAAGCAGTACTCCGATTCAGTAATCTGGTCGCTGCCCGATTCCGTGGAAGCGGTATCTCAACTCTATGCAGACCAACAAAGGTTGCAAAGAGAAAGGGAGGGATTAGAAGCTAAAAATAAAAAACTGGGTACGCCTCTCGCCAGCAAATTGGAAAATGCAGAAACTCTCAAACCGATAGATGAGGAGTTATTCAAGCTTGGGGAAAAGATTGGTGTAGTTGAGCTCATCCAGAGCTTGGATTATGTCAAGGTTTGCCAGATTTTAGCTGAGAGTGAAGCTGAAGAGATTCTGACTCTCACACCAAAAGAAATAGACAAGGTCAAGTCGGCTGCCGATCCCGCTAAAAAACATCTAGATGACTTTAGTAAGAGTGATGCCTTCGAGGAGTGGGAAAGGAAACATGATGAGTATGAAGGTCTTATAGGAGAAGCTAGAAAGATCGAGGCTGAGCAAGATAAGATCTTCCACTCTTATCAAGGAGCGGTATTTGGCCACCTGATGCAGTTGAAAAAGTTTGAAAAAGGCCACCGTCCTCATTTCGATGCTAGGGTGAATTACTTTAACGCCCAGATTATTCACGCTCTCAAATGTGCCCAACTCACTAAGGAGAGGGAAGTGGATTACTCTGATGAGAAGCTGCTTCGGCTGAGCAGTCGCTATGATAGTGCCTCCAAGCTCTACAATAAAAAGATGAAAAAACTTACGAGGGCTGGGAAAAGAGTTGCTCTAGTTTATAAGTTGAAAAAGATCATTCTAATTAACGGTGCGTCGAAAAAGGAAGCGGCCGAGCATCGAATAGGACGGGGTTTCGCAGAAGGTCAACAAGCGCTTCTTAGAAAGCTCTCGAGTTTGAGCAAGGAGTTGCTCCAAGAATATGGAAAACTGCAGAGAGTGCTTAAGGAAGAAGTTCAGCAGCCTTTAACGGATCATCATAAAATCATAATGAATATTGCGGCTGAAGCAAGCAAAAAGCTTAGTGAGTTAGAGAAGAAGGTTCCGACTGAGAAAAATGTTAAACCTCTACCAGAAAAGCTGGAGAAGTTTCACGATAAAGTCGACCGACTGGATTTTTATGTTGATGAACTTTCAGAACTTCTGAAAGAAAAATCCCCCGCAATCGGGAAAATGCGGGAAGTAGATGTAAGGTTAAGGCAGCTTAAGGCGCTCGATTGTAAAGAGTTCAGGGCTTTGAGATTGTGCAAATCTGAACTGCGTTGGCCGCTCCAGGGGTATGTTTCGGATGTTACTAAGAAATTGAAAAAGGCTCTATTGAAGAGAAAGCCTTTGCCAGCAGGCTATGAATTATCTGGAGGGCTCATGGAAGTTCTTCGGCGTAGGCCTGATACCGCACCCATCGATGAAAAATGGGAAATTGAATTGAGCAAGACGGTGAAGAAGGACTTCTTAGAAAAGCATCCGTTATTAAAAGAGCTGCTCAATAACTAAAACGA
>JAAKFB010000227.1 GCA_011065235.1 Chlamydiota bacterium
CTCCATCTTATACAATCCATCGGAATGAAGAGGACAATATCAAAAACCGGTATAAACTCACGGCTGTGAGCGGATCTCTCTTTGCTAGTTACGAGTCTGGTTGTGGATATTTCAATGCGATCGGTAATGTGGGTTGGCTTGACTTGAATAGCATTAAACGAAAATTTCCTCTGGGGCCAGTGGATCATGAAGCGCATGGAAGCACAAATGGGATGGACTATTTGGCTCAAATTTATGGTTCTTATTTTGTGTGGAATTGTGAGAATCGTCTTTCCACAGGACCCAAGGCCAATGCGGAGTTTCAACGGGTGTTTATTGATGGGTATAAAGAGTCTGGGGCAGCCATAGGGAATATTGAGTACAAAGATCAAGATAACACTTCTATCATCACGGGACTTGGTTGGGAGGCAAAGTTTCGCATTCCGATGTCTTACGTCAGTATGTTTGGAGACGTATTTTTAATGTTTAATCGTCAGTGGCACTCAAGAAATAGAGACATTAGCATACGAGAAAGAAGCTTAGATGTCCCTGCAGGAAAGTGGCCTATATATACGCCTCGCTTCAATTTTGCTTCTGGGGGCATCAATCTAACAACTACGTTTTCTCGGGGTGTCTCATTAGGAATTCGATATCAATTTAATCTCGGTACATTTGATATCAAAGAACACTTTATCAATTTAAGCCTCACATTCCCGATTTGATTGTCTTTGTAGTTTGTTGTTGAATAAGCGTGGGGTGGAGAGAAGTTTGGGGAACAAAGAGGATCAGATGAGGCAGCGTATCATAGGGAATATCACTGTCCTCTTGGCGAGGCTTGCCATAGATAGTAAGGTCTTCGTTATCCAAGATGGATGTTGCGGCATCGACTTGCATGAGGGAGATATCGACAAAGCACTCCAGATGCTAAATGAGAAGGGGGCGCAAATCGTCTCATCCGATACGCTTGAGTAGCTCTTCTTTGGAAATGTCGATGAATTCGAGTCGTTTAAGTCTCCCTTTATGACCGTGCGCGATCACAATCTGTTTTTGTGGAATCTTGAGCTCTTTACTTAAAAAGGCGATCAGCTCTTTGTTGGCACTTCCCTTCTCTGGGAGGGCTTTGAGACGCACTTTTAGCTCTTCACCATCCCACGAGATGATGCAGTTTTTGCTCGATCTAGGTGTTACTTTAACACTGAGAATCGCTTTTTCTTCTTTCATGATTAGACGTTAACATGGAATTAAATTTTTTGAGAAACAATGATGCCATGCAATGATGAGGGTGATGGGAAAGAAGTTGATGAATTCTCCTAGAGAGGATCAGATTTGGCAACTTGTTATTGGGATTATCATTTTCAGCGGGTCGAAAAGTTCTTCTTGATGTTGATGTGAACAGACTGTAATCTCTTCTCCAACCCTTTGGGGGTTGCTTTTTAACACTTTAGATAAGGAGTTCTATGAACACAATAAAGAAGAGTCTGATGTTGGTTTCGGTTTTTTTTTGCTTAGTTAACCCTCTTATTGCGCACCATCCTGCCATGGAGAAGGAGCTATTCACCCTGAGAGAGCCTGCTACGGATAGGAAGGCGTTTCGCGCTTCGATGAAAAAAGTCGGTGAGTACCTCGCGTTGGAGGTTTCTAAAGACTTAGATATTAAACCGATGACTGTGGAAACTGTACTGGGTGTTGAAGCTACGCACAACCTTGTGAGTGAAGATATTGTTCTTGTCACCATTCTCCGCGCAGGCCTCCCCTTGCTTAAGGGGTTTGCTTCTGTATTCCCTGATGCAGAGATGGGTTTTTTCGGGATGGCCCGGGATGAAGAGACGCTGAAGGCCAAAGTCGACTATATCGCTCTTCCGCCGATGGAAGGGAAGACGGTGATCATTGTTGACCCAATGATTGCAACGGGTGGAAGCATGCTCGATGCGATCAAGGTCATAGAGCCCTATAACCCCAAAAAGATTATTGTAGCCGGTGCTTTTGCAACAGTGCAGGGCATGGAACGCATCAATAAGCACAATCCTAATGTTATATTCTACAACGGTGTGGTCGATCCTATCCTCAACGACGTTGGATACATTGTCCCGGGTCTTGGCGATGCCGGCGATCGCGCCTTTGGAAACAAGTGTCGATAAGAATATTCTCTTTTCAAGGGAGCTCGTCTCTGAGCTCCCTTTATCCCCAGCGGCTGAAAAACCCTTTCCTTCAGGGGAGGGATGAAAGGCCGCATTAAATTTAAGTTTTGTCTTATTTTTTCACTACTTGTTGCACTTCAGTTTTGAATTGGCGCATTACCATCCCTTAAACTTGTCTCGTTTTCAATAGTACCGTAGGGCATACGGGAAGGGTTCGCGTTAAAACCCATAGCCTTGGAAACTGATACCGTCTCAAAACGAGAGTTTCCCTCATAAGAGGTTGGCGGAGGATTAAAGGAATCTCCAGCTCCTGGAAGGGAATCCCATTCCTTTAGGGAGGGGAGGAAGTCAAAAGATGTGTCTATAGATGAAGAAGTAGGAAGAGAGGACGAGGAGGAAGGCGATGAATGAAATGAGCCCTCCTGCCTTGAGCATCTCTTTGATGGAGAATGTGCGTGTCGCATAGGCCATGGCATTGGGAGGGGTGGAGATCGGCAGCGCAAAGGCGAAGGAGCAAGAGAGGGCGATCACAAGAGAGA
>JAAKFB010000228.1 GCA_011065235.1 Chlamydiota bacterium
ACGGTTCAGATCTTGAGGATTTTTCCGCAGTAGATATTCCTGCAATATCTACAAGGGAAAATCATCGAGAGATGAATCGATTTTTCCCTCGAGGATTGCCTAAGTTATTTCTTTACGGGCCCTCACTGTTGCGACGATTGCCTAAAGCTTTTTTAGCACTCTTGAGTGTTATCCTAAAACGATCCTCGCAGGCGCCATTGGAGCTGCTTGGGCAGCTACGAGCTCAAATTTGATGAATCAATGGCATGTCATCTACGCCTATTCATTAGAGGGTGTATGTGAATTGCTTTTGCTGCCAACAGTCAAGATTTTTCTCTAGGAGAGCGTTCTGGAGAGTGGAGCAAACTCAAATTGAGTTTGTGGAGCTCGAAGAACATCTCATAGAGGAAAAGAAGGCTTTTTTGGCAGCGGAATGAATTCGCATACACCCTCTTAGAGGGTGTTTATGAATTGCTTTCGCCGCCAAGAGCTAAGATTTTTTTCTAGGAGAATGCTCTGGAAAGCGGAGCAAACTCAAATTGAGTTTGTGGAGCTTGAAGAGCTTCTCATAGAGAAAAAGATGGCTCTTATTGGCGGTGGAATGAATTTATAAATACCCTCTTAGACTAGTGAAGCTTGATCACCTTGCAGTTGAAATAGAGGTCGTCCATAATTGCGTCCTCCCCTGCAATATTGAAGTACTTGGAGAGCTTTTCTTCCCACCAAGCTTTTTCACGCACGGTCAGATGCAACGGATGGCCGAGCTTTTTCCCCGATAGATCTTCTTGCAAACAGATACTAAAATATCCCCCAAAGCGCATCCGCTTTGCGATCTGCTCTAAAACCGTGTCGACATAATCTTCAGGGATATGTTCCAACACATCACAACAATAGATCCAGTATGCAGATTTAAGTTCGTCTGGAAGTTGCCACAAACAAGCCTGAACAAAGTGGACTTGATTGGCAAAAAGGGTCAGCGCATGGCGGATTTCTTCATCGAGAGAATAGGGCGAGATGTCAACAAGGGTGATATTGAGTCCTTTCGACAGAAAGTCTTTGGTCACCCGAGCGGTGCCGCACCCAAAATCGATGAGTGTTTGTCCAGCTCTTAACTCCCCTTTAAAACCCTCAAAAAAGAATGGCACAAAGGCTTCTCCTGGGCTGCAATCGCGATAACTTGGAAAATCGCGCCAGATGACATCGTACTTGGATTTTTCACTCTGAGCTCTGTGATCCATAAACCCCTCCCCATTCTTTACATAATCGAATGGGGAGTTTTCCCAAAGGGGTTAATTTTCCAAAGAGGGCATCGGCAACGGCCTCTTTTGCCTCTAAAACGTCTTCATAACCGACCAGGGCAGAGTTGAAGGAAATTTCGTTAAGTACATAAGGCGTGTCAAAAAGTGTTACGATTGCGCGCTCGGGCAAATTGGTTGGAATATCTCCTTTGCGCACATTGATGAGGATGCACGGGAAATTGGTCGCCATTTCCATCTCCTCATAAGAAAAAACTGTGACATGGGCATATTGCAAAAGCGCGCTCTCCAAATCGGGATCGGGACGACTTTGCACAAGAGCAATTGAAGAGGCTCCCTTCACATCTCCGAGTTGAGTGAGTGCTGCTCGGTATAGAGTCCTTTTCAGCATGGGGTTTTCTTCCGGCATCGGCAAAACAGCCCTTTGCTTATAGGCGAGGATCCGCTCTACTTTCTCATCAATCACATCTTCAGGCACCGTGGCTCGAATATGTTCAATCATGCGAGGAATCGTTATTTCCAAGAATTCCGGATCCTCGATCACTAAGAGATCTGTCCCCGCAAGAAGGGTCTTCTCCGCAATTTCAGTTATCTCGTAGTGACTGGTCAGCGCTTTCATATTGAGCGCATCGGTGGCGATAAGTCCTTTAAAACCCATTTTCTCTCTCAAGAGTTCCGTCACAATTTCATGAGAAAGACTGCTCGGCTCTTCACTCAAAGGTGGATACAGGAGGTGGCCCACCATGACCATCTCAACCCCCGCATCGATGAGAGCCTGAAAAGGAGCCAAATCGACCGATTCCAGAAGAGGCAAATCAATATGCGAGTCACGTGCCGTATCCCCATGACCTGGGAAGTGTTTGGCGCATGCTAAAATACCCCCTGCCTGCATCCCCTCTAGAACACTTAAGCCACAGCGAGTTACGTTCTCCGGGTCATCGCCAAAGGAGCGCCGGCCAATAACGGGATTCTTCGAGTTGCGATTGACGTCCACAACAGGGGCAAAATTGCCCTGTATGCCCACGCTGCGGCATTGATAAGCTAATTCCCTACCAAAGGCCTTCAGGAGCTCTGCGTCGCCTATAGCTCCTAAGGTGAGATTTCTGGGAAGTGGGGGCACATTATTAACGCGCATCCCCACTCCCCATTCGGCATCCTGAAAAGTCCAGACATCTACCTCACTTTCAAGAGTTTGGATCATTTCCACTTGCGATCGAGAGTCGCCAGCGAGCAAAAGTATTCCTCCGATGTGTTTGTTTCTCAGTAAGTTGCGCACTTCTTCTAAATGACTCTGACAGGCAGGCACAACAAAAAGTTGGCCGATTTTTTGCTCTAATGTCATTGCTATTAAAGCACTGGGTATTAATGGGACAATTATCAATAAAAGCTTTACAAAAAACATATAAAC
>JAAKFB010000229.1 GCA_011065235.1 Chlamydiota bacterium
GCATTGTGTTGAGCAGATATAGAGCGATGGCAGCGAGAAGGGCAAAGACGAAGCTGAAGAAATTTGCGGTGGCAAAATTTCTTCCTCGATCCGTTTCAGGGCTAGCTGAGAGGACGAAAGCCTGTGCGGGAACGAGGAATATCCCCCCGAGAAAACCGAGAAGGACCATCCATGTGACGACGAGCGCCCAGGGCGTATAGAACCATTTCATCAAAATCAGCACGAGAGAGATCCCCATTCCCGCAAGGGGAATCATCCCGAGGCGGATCCTGCCGTGAGAGATTCGATCGGTAAAAAACGCTCCGAACCCAAGGCCGAGGGCTGTCGCGAGAAAGAAATACCCTCCGATGATATCACTGAAGCCAAGTGTTTGTACCGTGTAGGGGATGATGTTGAGCTGGATGAATCCTCCGACGAATAAGAAATAAGAATAGGCAAAAGTCGCTTTTATGAGCGAGGGAATGGTCCACATCTGTTTGAGGGCATCCCACAGCTCGATGTAAATGAAAAATCGGATCGGTTTGTCTTTATTTCCGATGGGGGTTTTGGGAAGAAAAAGGCTTAAAATGGCTCCCGATAATGCGATCACCACACTCACTGAAAGAGCGAGGACATAGTTTGCGCTAGTGAGCCAAACAACAAAAGAGGCGAGCGTCGTGCCGATGATGATTCCGAGGAACGTAAATGCTGCAATCACGCTGTTTGCATAGAGAATTCTCGAAGAGTCGATGAGCTCGGGGATGATTCCATACTTCGAAGGACCAAAAATGGCGGAGAGCGAAGCCATCAAAAAGAGGATGACGTAGGCGCCAAAAGAGAGATGAAAGCCAAAAATAAATAATGCAAGGATCAGGCAGCAAAATTCCAAAAAGCGGGTGATCCGGGTGATCTGGCTCTTGGGCTTGATGTCTGCAAAGATGCCGCCAAGGCTGGAAAACAGGAGGAAGGGGAGGATGAAAAGCACTCCAATGATCGCCATGATCGTGCTTGTATGCCGCTCCCCATATTCACTGATCAAGAAAAAGGCGACGAGAAGTTTATAGAGATTCTCGTTGATGGCAGCGAGGAATTGAATGATGTTGAGAAGACCAAATGAGGTGAGTTTTTTCATATGAGTAGAACGAGGAGGAACCCTGCAAAAAACATCACAGTGATCCGAGGGGTTTCGGGCACTTGATGTGCCTCGGCAAGGAGTTCTTCTGTGACGAGATAGAGAAGGGCCGCAATCCCAAAAGCCAACGTTCCAATGAAGAATTTTTCAGGAAGGATACTTAAAATCGATGTCCCACAAAAAACACCAAATGGGAGTAGCAGTGCCAAAATTAATGGAGCTCCTATACGGGTGGAGCGAGAGGCTTTTTTACTTTTGAGTGATGCGGAAACAGAAAGACCGAGAAAGAGTGCACAAAAAGCCAAGGAAATCGCGACGAGGATCCCACTTTGCCTGCCAGCCAAAAAAGCGACTCCGATCAGGATCCCGTCGATCCACAGATCGACTCCCACTGCTGTCAACATCCCCATAGACGATCCTTTCTCGAGGCGTTTTGCCATGAGTCCTACTAGGAGCATGACGATAACACCGAATGCGAATCCAATGCTCAGATCAATAGGCTGATGAAACTGCATCACTTTTGGAAGAAGCTCGCGGGATACGGCCGCAAAGACAACTCCAGCTGCAAAGTGGAGTGCGATGCTCCGTCCTCGTTTGCCAATCGTGACAAAATGACTGAAAATCGCAGCGAGAAATAGGGCTCCACTGCCTATCAATGAGAAAAGAATTGCCATGAAATCTGTTATACAGATTTCTTGCGAGGAATCAATGTAAAATAAAGGAGGTACCCAATGACAATCCCGCTGAGGAGACCTCCGATATGGGCGGAATTGTCTACGCCTTGGCGGAGACCATAAAGAAGGTTGTAAGCGACAAAAATTCCAATATTTTTAAGCAGAGCATCGCGAGCGACTTTGGGGATGAGCTTGGTTGTTAAAAAGGCCAAAAAGACGCCAAACATTCCGAAAATAGCCCCAGAAGCACCCGCTCCCACAATCCCTGAGTGGAGATGCCACCAAAAACTCATGAGACTAGCTATTAGACCGGTAGCGAGATAGGCAACTAAAAATCGGGTTTTTCCAAGAAGAGGCTCTAGATACGACCCGATGTAAAACAGCGAATACATATTCATCACGAGGTGCATTACCCCGATGTGAATGAACATGCAAGTGAACAATCGCCACCACTGTCCGAGCAGGATTGCCTCGCCAAAGCTGCCTCCCCAGAGGAAAATATCCGTGGTAGTGGGAGCGAATAGAGAAACCCCACTCACCATCATGAGAGCAAAAAATGCAATGTTAATTGCAATCAACAGTGTCGTGATGGGGCGACGTTTCATTTACTGCTGGTGACTTCCTCTTCAATGGTTTCAGGAGCGATTTTTCCGAGGAAGGCTGGCATCTCGAGCCCTGCCATCGATGCGACGTCGTGCATCGCGGGCAGTGACTTCATAAACTGGCTGATAAAGTTCGAGGTGGCAGAGCCTTTGCTCGGATCTCCCTGATTGCCTCCGTCCCAGACGGTGATTTTGTCGATCTTG
>JAAKFB010000023.1 GCA_011065235.1 Chlamydiota bacterium
CCTTGCTCGATTCCACGCTTAAGTGCCATCGGATTAGCTCCTGCAGTCACGTTGCGCAAACCTTCATTGTAGATCGCTTCGGCCAAGACAGTCGCAGTCGTGGTTCCATCACCGGCTTTATCAGCCGTTTTGTTGGCCACTTCTTTGACCATTTGAGCGCCCATGTTCTCATGCTTGTCTTCGAGCTCAATTTCTTTCGCAACAGTCACACCGTCTTTTGTGACTTGAGGAGGGCCGTACGATTTGTCGATCACGACATTGCGCCCTTTAGGTCCGAGAGTGACTTTAACAGCAGAAGATAGGATTGCGACCCCTGTTTTAATCTTCTGTCTTGCTTCTTCTTTGAATTTAATGTCTTTTGCAGCCATTGATGATTCTCCTTAATTTTCTACAATTGCAATAATATCGTCTGCTTTGACGATGATGTATTCTTCATCATCAATGCTCACTTCCTGAGCGGCATACTTGTCCATTAGAATGGTGTCACCAACGGAAACAGGAACCGGGATTTCTTTTCCGTCTTTTGTCTTTGAGCCTGTTCCGATAGCAACAACAGTCGCTGTTTCTTGCTTCTGCTTTGCGCTGTCGGGAAGGATGATGCCGCCTTTAGTGGTTTCCTCTTCTTCAGTCCGTTTTGCAACCACGCGGTTTCCGAGCGGTTTTAAAGAAATTTTTTTCGCCATTTTTTGTGTCATAAACACTCCTTACATTCAGTTGGAAAAAATTTGATGTATACCAGGCTCCGTCAGCTTTTGTGAATTTGGACTGGCTGCGACTTTGCCAAATCACCCCTCCTCGTCACCCTTCCCTATTGGGAATGGTGCTCCTCGTTCGTATCAATTTGGCTTTGTCTCTCCAAGTCCAAATTCACAAAACCTTCCTGCACGCGGTATCAATTCTAAGATTGTACAACAGCGGCTATTTTTTGACAATAGCACTTAGCACTAACGCGAAAAGAGTGCTAAAAAAATTTATCGATTGACCTGAGCTCCAAAAATTTGAATAATGAACACAAATTTTACGAGATCATGATGACAGAAGTTGCAGAAGCGATCAAAGAACGAGAAGAAGTCCCCGACAGTGACAAATGGAATGTAGAAGCCCTTTTCCCCACGCTCAGCGCCTGGGAAGAGGATATGCACAGTATCTGCCGTCCCGACCAAAAACCCCACTGGCCTGAATTGGCGGCATTTAGAGGAAACCTTGGCGAAGGGGCTCAAACACTTAACGAATTTTTTACTTTAACTTTTGATTTGGAGCGCAAGCTTTCCAAACTCTTCACATATGCCCATATGCGCCACGACGAAGATCTTGCCGAAGAAGAGCATAAGAAAGCCCACAGCCTTATTTCGATTTACTATCACGATTTTGGGCAAGAGCTCTCATGGGCAGAACCGGAAATCCTCGCTCTCCCAGATGAAACGATCCAATCTTACCTCAAAGACCCTCTCCTCAAGGATTATCACTTCCATTTGGAGCAAATCATCCGCTTGAAACCCCATGTTCTGTCTTCTGATAAGGAAGAGCTTCTTGCGATGGCAGGCAAGGCCCTCGGAACGCCTGTCGTGGCATTTAGTGCATTAAACAATGCCGACCTGAAATTCCCTCCCGCCATTGACAAAGAGGGGAATCCCCAGGAAGTGACCCATGGAAAATACTCCCGTTATTTGCGCACTCAAGACCGAGAGCTGAGACAAAGTGCTTTCCAGTCGCTTCATAATACCTTTTTGGGATTTGAAAATTCGATTTGTGAATTATTCAATGGACATATCCAAAAACACGTCTTCAACGTACGCGTAAGCGAGCATAAATCGTGCCTGGACGCTGCTCTTTTTCCCAATCAAATCGATACACAAGTGTATTCCAATCTGATTGAAACCGTGCGGGAAAATTTGCCAGTGCTCCACCGTTACATGGGAGTGCGCAAAAAAGCCCTGGGTGTTGATACTCTCCATCTCTATGATGTTTACGTACCGCTTGTTGAAAATGTCGATTTCAAATACGACTATGAAACTGCAGAATCGATGGTTGTCGAATCGGTGGCACCTCTCGGAATAGAGTACCAGCAAATCCTCAATAATGGGCTAAAAACCCATCGTTGGGTCGATCGCTACGAAAACATGCGCAAGCGTTCGGGAGCTTACTCGACGGGGTGCTATGATGGCATGCCCTACATCTTAATGAATTTTCAGGGAACCTTTAATGATCTCATGACCCTTGCACATGAAGCGGGACATAGCATGCATTCCCACTTCAGTCATACAAACCAACCCTATCAATACAGCAGTTACCCCATTTTTCTTGCAGAAGTGGCCTCCACATTCAACGAAGAGTTGATGTTTCATCATCTGATGCAACAGGACCTTACAAATGAGCAAAAAGCCTTCCTCATCAATCAAAAAATCGAAGACATTCGCGCCACCTTTTTCCGGCAAACGATGTTTGCTGAATTCGAATTGATGATGCACCAATTTGCTGAGAAAGATATACCTCTCACACCTGGCTTCATTAAGCAGCAATACCGCAAACTCAATCTCGATTATTTTGGCCCAGAGGTAGAAATTGACAGTGAGATCGATATTGAGTGGGCACGGATTCCCCACTTCTACAACAATTTCTACGTCTATCAATATGCAACGGGAATTAGTGCTGCACATGCCCTTTTTGAACGGGTGATGCAAGAAGGGGAAAGTGCATGCAGCGCCTACCTCAAATTTCTTTCTTCAGGGAATAGTAACTATCCGCTTGACTTATTGGAGCAAGCTGGAGTAAACATGCGGCAGAAGCACCCAATCGAGGCCACGATCAAACAGTTTGATCATCTCGTTGGGCAGCTCTCACAACTCTTATAATTTATGCCTATTAAAGAAAAAGATTCGTTCATCGTCGTCAATGAAAAAGGGTTGCACACGCGTCCTTCAACAGAACTTGTCAAATGTGCCTCCAAATACAAATCAGACATCAATCTGGTCTATCAAGACCTCCGCGTCAATGCGAAGTCCCTCCTCGGAATCCTCATGTTGGCGGCAGCCAAAGGGGCTAAGATCCGGATCGAAGCTGAAGGGGGCGATGCAAGGGATGCCATTCAAGCGATCCGCACCCTCGCTGAGAACAAATTCAACATTAAGTACTGAGCCTGAGTCATTTAAAAAGCGGGCTTAAGTTTTTAATTGATATTAATGAGGTTTTTTGTTAATATTACTATTAATCTTATATTAATAAGGGCGTAAAAAATGGCTTTAAATTCAATTTCAGCTTTGCCTGAAGAAACGTTATTTGGGGTGTTCTCTTACCTAGGCCCAAAAGACCTTGGAAGGTGTAGGGGAGTAAATAAAGAATGGATGGCAGTGGCTAGTGATTCATCATTATGGCGTCCTATTATTGAAAGAATGAAGTTGAAACCCTTTACTCTGGATGAAAAACCCCTAAAAACCTTTATTAAGGAAATAAATTCCTATGATGGGGTGGTTGAATCATATGATGAACTAATAAATAAACTAAAAGAGTATATAGATAAGTTGTCGTCAGAGAGAAGAGGTTGTTTTATCTGTCGTTTTGATATAAAGAATGGCATTAGGATAACTCATTCTATTGGAAATCAGTCAAATACTGATTATGTCGTAACTAGATTTATCGGGAGATTACCAGATAATTTCGGACATAAGAGAATACCTACAAATAATTTTGTCACGCGAGATTCTAACTTTAGTTATCTAATTTCTGAATCTTATCCTAATGGCAAGGGACCGAGTGATGGAATAATAGATATATTTAATCCAATTATAAATAAAAAAATCATTCAACTTGAGAAATTAACTCCACCTAAAGTAAAAAATAATCTTTCTAGACAATATTTTTCTTACCTGGCAGTGTCAATAACTGTGGCAGCATGTTCGTATTTTGCAATGATGAACTAATTACTCTTCAATAGGAACAGCGCTCTCGAGGACTTCTTTATCGCAATAGAGGGGCGCATTGAGCATGAGCGACAGGGTGAGGCAGTCGCTGGGACGGGCATCAATCTCGAGAATATGCTGCTCATCTCCGATTTGCTGCTCTAGAAAAAGCCTGGAAAAGTAGATCGTATCTTCAATGCGGTTGATCACCACTTGCTTCAACCGAATGTCCAAGCCATTGAAAATAAAATCAAGGAGATCATGCGTGTAGGGACGGGGATGAGGCTCCTGGGTGAGCAGCATCTGAAGATTTTTACCAACAAGGGGATCGGTGTAGATTGCAAATTGCTTTTGCTCTGTACCGAGTATGATCACCGTGTAGGCCCGTGATTGCATGATTTTTTTAAACGAAATGGGAACTAGTTCCATGTTTGTCCTCAGTTGATGACGCGCGCAGATCCATCGGAATTACCAACGACAACGCGCTTTGCTAAATGAAAGAAAAATCCTGTCTGCACAACGCCTGGATTTTGCAAAATCTCAAGATGGACTTTTTCTGGATCATCAAGAGGAGAGGGGAATGCGATGTCGAGGATCCAGTTGTGATTGTCAGTTACGTAATCCTTTCTCCACTGTCCCTTGAATCCTAAGTCCGCAAGTTGCTTGCGTGTTGCCTCAGCGCAGAAAGGAACGATTTCAACGGGAAGCAGGGCCTTGCCAAGCTTTTCGACGAGCTTGCTCTCATCGGCAATCACGATCATCTCTTTGCTCATATTGGCAATGATCTTTTCACGCACAAGTGCTCCACCGGCCCCTTTAATGAGCCGTTTTTGAGCATCCACTTCATCGGCACCATCGACCGTGAGATCGAGCGCTGTGATGACGTTGATATCGAGAAGGGGAATTCCCCCTTCTTGTGCCATTTTCTCTGACACGCTGGATGTCGCCACCGCTTGAATTTTTAAGCCGTTTTGACACTTTTCAATGAGATGCTCAATGAAATGCGTGGCTGTAGAGCCTGTTCCCAGGCCCACATGCATCCCATCTTGCACAAATTCAAGTGCTTTTTTGCTTGCGGCATCCTTTGCTTTGTCTCGAGACATATTTGTATATATAGTCATTTTTTCAGATTGTTGCAAAATAATATTCTAGGCGATAGGCTGAGGCGTTACTAGGAGTGTGAAAAATGGTCTCATTACCAGAGAATAAGAACAAGAAAAAAACGATTGCTGAAGAGAGCCTGAAGACAAAAAAGGCACGAGAAAAACTGCTTAAGCGTTTCGAGACGATGGACGCGAAAATAACCAAAGAAGCTCTCGAGAGAAAAACCATTGAAATTCACCGTTGGATCTCCCGCCACGCGGACCGGCGCATTACTCTCAAGGACAAAACAATCTCCCTTTTTGATGAAAATCAAAATGCTGTGGAAATTTCTCTAAAAGTCTCTAAACTTGCTGAAAAAATCCAGATGGGTAAGCTTTCAGAATAATGATCCGTTCGGTATGATTGTTTAGATGTCACAAAATGTAATATCTTATCTTAAAGAACGGGGTTTTGTTGATGCTCTGACCAGTGAGGACATCGAAAAGCTCTGTGAAAAACCAATCAAAGTCTATGTGGGATTCGACCCCACTGCAGATAGCCTACATTTGGGCAATATGATTGGAATCATGGCCCTTGCCCACTTTCAGCGCTTTGGACACACGCCCGTCGTCCTTTTAGGAGGGACAACAGGACGGATTGGCGATCCTTCCGGCAAGAGCGTGGAACGCCCGCTACTCGACGCCGATTCCCTCCTCAATAATGTCCACAATATTCGGTTGCATTTTGAGCAGGTCCTCGATTTTGAAGGTGCATTGCCCACCCCGCTCATTGTCAATAATGACGAGTGGTTTCGCAGTTTTGGAGTGGTTGATTTCTTACGAGAAGTGGGAAAGCACTTCCGCATCGGTCCCATGCTTGCCAAAGAGAGTGTGCGGGCCCGTTTTGAGTCCGAAGAGGGGATGAGCTTCACTGAATTTAGCTATCAATTGATCCAAGCGTATGATTTCTACTATTTGAATGCAGAGCATGATGTGGTTCTCCAAATGGGCGGAAGCGATCAATGGGGCAATATCACAGCCGGTACCGAGCTGACGCGTAAACTGACAGGGCGCACTGTCTATGGGCTCACCTGGCCCCTTTTAACTCGCAGCGATGGGAAAAAATTTGGCAAAACCGAAGAGGGGGCGATTTGGCTCTCTTCCAAAAAGTGCTCTCCTTATCAGTTTTATCAGTATTTGGTGCGGATGCCCGATGGCGATGTGATCCGCATGATGAAAATGCTCACTTTTATGGAGCTTGAAGAAATCAATGAGATGGAAGCCGAGATGAAAAAACCCGGCTATGTGTCGAATACGGCACAAAAGCGGCTCGCTGAAGAAGTGACCCGCATTCTTCATGGGGATGAAGGGGTAAAAAAAGCACTCAAAGTTACCGAAGGGGCGGCTCCTGGAAAAGAGGCTATTCTCGATGCAGACGTACTGGGTGAAATCGCTCAAGATATGCCCAGCATTTCGCTTTCCGTTAAAGAAGTGGTGGGACTGCGCTATGCCGATCTCGCTGTCGTTTCAGGTCTGCTCGCGAGCAAGGGGGAGGCCAACCGGCTCGTGAAGAATGGGGGCGCCTATCTCAACAACCGCAAAATTACCGATCCAGGTCATTCAGTCTCCGATCACGATCTCATTGAGGGCAAATTCCTCCTTCTTGGCGCTGGCAAGAAGAAAAAGGTCCTCATCAAAATTAAGATTTAGAACATTTTATTTTATCTTGCGTTAATTTTTCAGATTTTTTAGCCTAGTGGTTCTTAAATTTTAGAACCTAAGGTAAAAGATGGAAATTTCTAACATTTTTAATTCATTTGTATCAGATTGGCCAGAGAATCTTTCAGATATGTTTGATCAAGAAACCGCAATCAAAGTATCTGCAGTTGTAGCGGTAGGGATTGCAACGATTGGGGTTCTTTATGCCTGTAAAACTTTTTTGCCAAGAACTGAACAGGTAGGGGAAACACAACCCCCTACGAAAAGCCAACTGCCTTCTAGAGTGAGCAAAAAAATACAAGTGTTGACGAATGAGCAAAGAGAAATACTTAGTGCCGCAACTTATACCTGTGAGGTCGAGAAAGTGAAAAATTGCTTGCAAAAGGTTGATCCCCATTTTGTCTGTTCAAAACTAACAGGTGATGTTCTTTTACATGCTGTTTTTCGTGAATTATTAAAGGCAGACAATAAAGATAAAACTGAACGACTCATGAATATTTTATCCATATTTATTGCAGATAATAGGATTGATTTAAATGCAATAAATAAAGAAGGCATGAGCCCTATGCATATGGCAGCATCCGCAGGTTTTGATCCTATCATGTCACTTCTTCTAGAAAAAGGTGCCTCTGTCGATGTGAAAAATACTGAAGGCAAAACTCCTCTTCATCTTGCTATTGAACATTTATTTTCTGCCATTGTGGAGAAAGATCCAAAAGATGAAGGACCCATGAAGATCATATCCATGCTCATTGATGATGAGGCTATCGATGTAAATGCAAAAACAAAAAAAGGCCTAACCCCAATGCATCTGGCAGCAGTCAGCAACTTAATAGATATCATGCCACTCCTTCTGAATAAGGGGGCCATTGTCGATGAGATAAATAATGATGGCGACACTCCCCTTCATTTTGTCTGTGGATTATTTGGAGAAGGCGGTCTTGGGGCTATTGTATGGCTTTTAGAAAATGGAGCAAATCCTCAGCTCAAAAATAAAGCGGGCAGCACACCTTTTGGATTACTAGGGATCGGATCCGGGGAAAACAAATTAGCCCTTACTTTCCAAGGATCCATCAAAGCATTGAAACAAGAGCTAACAAAAAGAAATCTTAAACAATTTATAGCATTTCTGCCTGATGTTAGTAAAAAAGAAGCTGAGGGGGTAGGAGAGGACGATGACCTACAGGAAGTACTTAGATTGTCGAGCGCAAATCAGACTGACAAGGATAATTCTTCGGGGTTCGGCAGCGAAGAAACGTTAGAGCTTGCAAAGAATACACTGAATACATTCAATTGATCCGTCAATAAATGAACGATGTCATGCTTTACAGCTTCTTTTAATCCGTAACTGCCACCAGAATTAAAAAAAAACTTGCTTGAAATTGAGTCGGTTACAACAATGAGGCTTAAAAGAAAAACTTAAAGGAGACTGGCATGGCGACGATCACAAAGAAAAAACTGATTCAGGTGATTTCCCAAGAATTAGGGCTTCATCCCAATGATGTCCGCAATGTGATCCAATCTTTTCTTGACCGCATGACTGACTACCTCTCCCATGGCGACCGACTGGAATTCAGGGACTTCGGTGTTTTTGAAATCGTCGTGCGTAAACAAAAAATTGGAAGAAATCCTAAAAAAGCTTCCGTCCCCATCATCATTCCTGAGCGCTCTGCCGTCAAATTTACTGCTGGGAAAAAGATGAAAAAAATGATTGAGAAGGATGTCAAGTCTCACCCCATGCCGACGCATCACCACGGGGGAGAGCGCCCTGCTGGACAGATGTAAAGTATAATTTTTATTAGATTGAAAAAATCGCGCATTTCGACGATAATAGAACCTGCTTAAATATACTAGAGGCAGGTTCTTGTCTTTCCCAAGAAAGGCATAGTTGCCCGTACAAAGAAGTCATCACTCCAAAATACTGAGGCAAGCATATGCTAAAACACGAAAAGCAAATCAAAGAGTATGAAAAGACGCTGAGTGAGGTTAAGCAGCAGAACGAGAACAATCAGCTCTGGTCAGATGATGAAATTCAGAATCTCGACAAGAAACTCGATCAGCTCAAAAATAAAGTTTATTCAGAACTCACTCCCTGGCAACGGGTCGAAATCTGTCGTCATCCCAAGCGTCCTCGTGCGGTAGATTATATCCAAGCGCTATGTGAAGACTTCACCGAGATACATGGAGACCGGTGTTTTCGCAATGACACATCGGTGATCTGTGGACTTTGTAAAATTGGTGGCGAGAAATTCATGCTGATTGCCCAAGAAAAGGGATGCGATACTGAAAGTCGTCTCGAGCGCAATTTTGGGATGCCTCACCCAGAGGGGTACCGCAAAGCGCTGCGATGTATGAAGCTCGCAGAGAAATTTGGCCTACCCGTTCTATCGCTTATCGACACTCCGGGGGCTTTTGCAGGTCTTGCAGCGGAAGAAAGGGGGCAAGGCTGGGCAATTGCTAAAAATTTGCTTGAAATGGCAAAACTTTCCACGCCGATCATTGTCGTGATCATCGGAGAAGGGTGCTCAGGAGGAGCGCTTGGAATGGGAATCGGAGACCGGATTGTCATGCTCGAGCATTCCTATTATGCGGTGATCTCTCCAGAGGGCTGCGCTTCGATTCTCTGGAAAGACAAGCAGAAAAAAGAAATAGCCGCAGAGCTTCTCAAAATCCACGCAGAAGACCTCATTCCTTTCGGGGTTGTCGATGAAATCATCGAAGAGCCTCAAGGAGGAGCCCATCATGATACTCAGCAGGTTTACGACAGCATCAAGCGCTATGTCCTCTCAACTCTAGAAGAACTCAAAGCCCTTCCTCTCGAGACGCTTTTGGAAGAGCGTTATCGAAAATTTAGAAAAATTGGTAAGTTTCAGGTAGATTAGAAGGTGAGTTTCAGGTATAATTTGCACTTGGAGTCCTTACTCTGAATTGCTTTCGCCGCCAAGGCGAAGTAGATGAGTTCCGCAAGTAGCAATCACGGGTGACAGGGATGACTTCAGAAAAGGTCTCTTAGCATGAAACTATTACTGAAATTAGCGATCCGCAGTCGAAAGCATTTATCGCTTTTGATTGCGACATTTCTTACTCTAATCGCTTTGACGATCGCCTCGCAAATGGAGATGTTTGCCCTAGGGATAATGGCCAACTCAGGGACAGATTTTTTCACTTTATTCTCTCCAGACGATCAAGAAAAGCTGCAGTCAAATAGTTCTGTTTCCTTTCAGGAAGTCCAAAAGAAATGGCCCGAAATCGCACGAAACGACCAAGGGGAGATTACAAAACAAGACGTTTTCGCCTACCTCACCAAAAAAAAAGGGACCAATCCTCTCAGTTGGATCCTGAACAAAGCAAAGCGCAAATTTGAAATCTCGAGCAATGTTGCAGCTCTTGTCGGGATGTTGATTTGTGTTGCCGTATTCAAAGCCGTTTGGCTCTTTGCGAGTCGCTATACCACCCAGTTGCTGGCGATTCGTGTGAGTCGCGATTTAAGGCAATACTATTTTGAACACATCCAGTCGTTGCCGATGAGCTTTTATCATCAATATAATATTGGAACCCTTTCTTCCCGTGTTGTAGGGGATGCTTCTCAGATTTCTGTCTCGATCAATTCTTGTCTCACTAACTATCTCCAATCGCCCTTCACCGTTGCCTCCTGTCTCTTCATGTGTTTTTACCTTTCGTGGAAACTCTCATTGGTGATTTTCCTCGGGGTGCCCTTCATCATCATTCCCATTGTCTTCTTTGCCCGCCGCGTCAAACGCGTGACGCGTCAGCTCCAGCGCAACCAAGAGCGCTTTGCTTCCGTTCTCATCGACTTTTTAGCAGGGATCCAGACAGTAAAAATCTTCTCGATGGAGCTCTTTTCCCTCAATAAGTACAAAGAGCACAATGAAAGAATGGCCGTTCTCGAGAGCAAAACGGCAAAATATGGCCTCTTGACCCGTCCCATTTTACACGCCATCACCACTCTTTGTCTGGCAATTGTCGTTCTCTTTGGCCTGTATACATTGGGCATGCCCGTCTCGCAACTCCTCGTCTTCTGTGGATTGCTCCACTTGGCCTATGAGCCGATCAAGAAATTTGCTGAAGAAAATGCGAATATCCAGCGAGGTGTGGTCGCTGCGGAACGGATGTTTGAAGAGCTCAACATCAAACCCCTCATTGAAGACAAAATTGAGTTTGATCGAGTCTGGTTCCGCTACCACGGAGATTGGATTCTCAAAGATCTCAGCTTCACGATCCGCAAGGGAGAAACTGTCGCTATCGTCGGTCCCACAGGTGCCGGAAAATCCACCATCGTTCAGCTACTTCCTCGTCTCTACGATGTGGAAAAAGGAGAAATCCGCATCGATGGCCTCCCAGTGACCGAATACACCCAAGCATCCTTACGTGACACCATGGCCTTCGTTTCACAAAAACCCTTCCTCTTCTGCGATACCGTCGCTGCCAACATTGCCTTTGGACGGGATTTCTCACGTGAAGAGATCGAACTGGCTGCAAAGCGGGCGCATGCCGATGAGTTCATCCAAAACCTCTCAGAACGATACGACACAATGCTTGCAGAAGCCGGCCAAAACCTTTCAGGAGGCCAGCAACAGCGCCTTGCGATATCGCGCGCCCTTGTGAAAAACGCTCCCATTCTCATCCTCGATGAGGCGACCTCTGCACTCGATGCAATTAGCGAAGCGCGCATCAAAAAAGCAATTTCAGAGCTGCATGGCGAAGTGACGCAGATCATCATTGCACACCGCTTGGCTACAATTGAGCATGCCGATCGGATAATCTATCTAGAAAATGGCGAGAAAATCGCCGAAGGGACGCGTGAAGAGCTCCTTGAAAGCTGCCCTCCTTTTCGTCTCATGTGGGAAGTGATGTTCCGCACCAAAGCTACTCAGACAGTCGTTTAGAAAATAAAAAAAACCACAGAGTACACAGAGAGTTTTTGTGGTATTTGCTATGCAAATTCCACAAAAGAACTGTCGATATTTTCTTCGAAAATATCGAATAAAATGGGAAAAAAATAAAACCGGCACTGCGTGTCTTGAGCTGACTCTGGCTGCGGCAAATCACCCCTCTTTCGCGTCGCCGTACATTCGTACTGTCCTCACATCAAACGGGGCAATTTTCCATTGCCATAGCAGCCGCCGACTGCAACTGCACAAAAAGATGGCTTTGCCTCTTTTTGTAGCGGTTGCAGACCACTCAAAAAATGGTCCTGCAAAAGGACGTGGAAGGGGGTGGAATCCCCCTGACTCGCTTTTGCAGCCGACGGCTGCTAGCGCACAGCAAAATTGGTCTGTTCGAAGCGCCACAGTGTTTCACACGGGGCGTCTGAGAGAAGGATCCAATTTGGCAAAGCGATCGCAGCTCAAGACACGTCAGTGCCGCTTTCATTTTTTATTCGATATTTTGTGGAATTTGCGTAGCAAATACCGCAAAAAAACCTAAGGAACCTAAAGAACGCCGATCTTCTCGAAGCTCTCTTTTAGCTCTTTATTCTGAGGCTTGTCAAAAGCTCCGCTATCTGAAAGCCATGAAATATAGTTTTTAGGGACTTTGGAAAGGGGTTTTCCCTGATGCTTGCCAAACGGCATCCGATCAAGAGATTTGGGCTTCGAGAGAAGCTCGAGAACCGTTTCAATCGACAAATCGTCAATCATTTTCGAAAAGACCTCGTAGAGGACCATCACGTCGTCGAGAGCGCGGTGTGCATTATTCGCGACGATGCCGTAAACCTCGCGCAAATGCTGCAGTGTATGACGAGGAAGGTCTGGGCGGTATCTACGGGACCATTTGAGCGTGTCGAGATATTCCCATTCGGGCAGCTCAAGTCCGCTTCGCTGGTGCTCTGCCTCGATGAAGAATTTATCGAAACCATCGTTGTTGTGGGCAATGAGAACGGTGTTTTCAGGACAAAATTCGGCAAAGGATTTACCGATCTCTTCAAACGTTGGAGCGGATGCGACCATCTCATCTGTGATTTTATGGATTCGCGTTGCCTCTGGAGGAATGGGACATCCAGGATTGATAAATTCGCAAAAGGTACGCTCTTCAAACGGATCGTACGCTGCGAGCTCGATGATCCGATCTTTGTCTGATCGTATCCCCGTGGTCTCTGTATCGTAATAAATAGGTCTTTTCATAAACTCTGCGCCTATGATAAAGTGACGCCAATTTTGAGGCAAGTAAACAACTCTCGCCTAAAGGCGAAAGCTTTATTGTCCGCGCTTAGGCGGCAACATGCCGGTGGTTTACAACACCGGTCGATCTATCGGCAGATAGACCGAGCCTCAGAAGATTTCGACTAGCATTGAAGTCGCTGTGCTGAAGGCTTCCACAGTTTTGACAAAAAAATTGGTGTTTATGACGCTCACCCAAATGCAAACAGTTAGAGCAAGTTTTCGAAGTATATGCGGGATTGACGATTGTGATGTGTATCCCCATTGCTTTGGCTTTGTACTCCACAAATTCCCTCAATTCATTAAAGGGCCATCGGTGCAATCGCGATCGGATCTTTTTGCTTGCTTTTATCCTTTTGCAAATGTTTTTGAGATCTTCCAATATGATCTCAGAGCATCCGTGATCCAGAGCTTCTTGGACAATTGTCTTGGCAACACAGTGATTCACGTGCTTGACGTGGCGCCTTTCTCTACCAGAGATTTGC
>JAAKFB010000230.1 GCA_011065235.1 Chlamydiota bacterium
GCTCTCAGATTTGCCTCTGCTCAAGCAGGGAGATCTCTCAAGGCATCTCCTCCTCGAAGAGTTTAAAAAGCAGGAAAATGGGATTCTACTTGGGACCGATTCCTTCTGGGAGGGAGTCGATGTAGCTGGCGAGGCTCTCAGATTGGTCATCATCGTCAAATTGCCCTTTCCGGTTCCCTCAGATCCCCTCCTCCAAGCCCGCTCAGAGGCTCTAAAGGAACAAGGAAAAGATCCGTTTTTAGAGGATTCGGTCCCTCAGGCAGTGATGAAGTTCAAGCAGGGATTTGGACGGCTCATGCGCCGGAAAGATGACCGTGGATGCGTTCTCTGCCTCGACCAGCGCCTTTTCGCTCGATCTTATGGCAAAATCTTCCTGCGCAGTCTCCCCGACTGCATCGTCTCTTACAATCCTAAGGATCTAATAATCAATGAAATGAAGCAGTTTTATAAAAACCCCGGTTGCTAGCGCCTAGAGAAAAATGGTTAGTAACTGGGGTTTGAATGGAGCGTAGCGGGATCGAACCGCTGACCTCAACAATGCCATTGTTGCGCTCTACCAACTGAGCTAACGCCCCATAGGGAATTAAGTATAAGCAAGTTCCATCTTTTTTACAACCTCCTTCCAGAATTAACTAAATCTTGACTTTAAATCATTTTTTTGGTACAATCATTTAAATTAATAACACAACCTTTAGGATTAAATATGTCTTCGCCAGTAGATAGTACAAGCAATAATACTTTACAGCAGATTATTACAAAACTCGATGGTTTAGGCACGCAAATGGCTAGCTTGAACGATAAAATGACTGTTTTAGAAACGAAAGTTAACAGCATATTCTCGAGGGGGCTGGAGTCACAATCGCCACCTGTAACCAACACGACAAGCTCATCCTCTACGATTCTGCAGCAACCGGTGTCGCGGCAATCAATGCAGAGAACACCTCGGCAACCTACAGGAATCCGTATTCCGATTGAGCATCAGCTGTTTATGCAGCAGCGAACGCACACGCAATCGCAACCTGTAACCAACACGACAAGCTCATCCTCTGAGCAGAAGGTAATGGATTGCTTGAAACAATCTGTTGCATTAAACAAACAAGAGAAATTTCCTGAAGCGGAAAAAGCAGCGAGAGAAGGGCTTGATTTTAAGTCGCCAGTACCAAATACAAATGCTGTTTTATTCCACCAGCTAGCTTGTGCATTAAACGGACAAGAGAAATTTCCTGAAATGGAAGAAGCAGCGAGAAAAGGGCTTGATTTTAAGTTGCAAAGCCCAATTGCAAATGCTGCTCTATGCAGCCAGCTAGCTTATGCATTAAACGGACAAGAGAAATTTTCTGAAATGGAAAAAGCAGCGAGAGAAGGGCTTGAGTTTAAGTCGCAAGACCGACATACAAATGCTGCTCTATGCTGCTCGCTAGCTTATGCATTAAACGAACAAGAGAAATTTCCTGAAGCGGAAAAAGCAGCGAGAAAAGGGCTTGAGTTTAAGTCGCAATACCCAAATGGAAATGCTATTCTATTCTACCCGCTAGCTTATGCATTAAACGGACAAGAGAAATTTCCTGAAGCGGAAAAAGCAGCGAGAAAAGGGCTTGATTTTAAGTCGCAAGACCCAAATGTAAATGCTGTTCTATGCTGCTCGCTATCTTGTGCATTACACGGACAAAAGAAATTTCCTGAAGCGGAAAAAGCAGCGAGAGAAGGGCTTGATTTTAAGTCGCCAGTACCAAATACAAATGCTGCTCTATGCTGCCCGCTAGCTAGGACATTATTCGAACAAAACAAGCCTTTTGAAGAAATAAATGAAGTCATAAAGACTGGATTAGGACTTGCATCGAAGTCTAAAATTAAAGCTGATCTGCTTTTTCAAAGAGTTCGCTTATTCTCAAAGCACAATAAAGACTTTTCTGCAGAGGAAACTAATCTACGTGCATTAAATCCTAGTAATAAGCTCCTGGAACAGCTAAATCAAATCCATAGAGAAGCAATGCCCCCTCTAGAACTTGTAAGCGAGGAGGAAACTGTTTTAGAACAGACATCCTCCATGGAAGAAAATGACCGAGGCACTAAAAGAAAAGATCCTCCAAATGGCGGGGGAAATAACTCGAGAAAAATAAAAAAAGAGAAGTAGTGATCTCGCGTATATGCTGTACTGGTCTCACTCTGTGAAGAAGTGCGCCGCCTGCTCGATGCCGCCCACAAAAAAGCGACCGAAATCATCGAGACAAATCGCGACAAAATCACCCTCATGACCGACATGCTGATGGAGTTCGAGATCCTCGACCGTCAGGACGTCCTCGATATCATGGATGGCAAGTGGGATACAGAGAAAAAACGTGAGCACGTCAAAAGGCGACGCCGACAAGGCCCGCAAGCAGCCTCCACCACCTCCCAATCCCATCTCAGAGACCCCTCCGAGTGGCGCATTGACCTCGGAGACCCCTCTCCCCAAGGCACTTAGGGCCCGTAAAGAAATAACTTGGGCAATCCTCGAGGGAAAAATCGATTCATCTCCCGATGATTTTCCCTTGTAGATATTGCAGGAATATCTACTGCGGAAAAATCCTCAAGATCTGAA
>JAAKFB010000231.1 GCA_011065235.1 Chlamydiota bacterium
GTGATTTTTCTTTGCAGGGGACCGTCGATGTGTTGGTTGATCATCCGTTGCAAGTTTTCGACTTCTTTTTCCTTCGAGGTGTATTTTCCGAGAGGAAAAATGTGTTGCAGATCGGGATCTTCACGCAGCTTATCGACCATAGCTTGGTCTGCGGCATCAACAAGATCAACGCGATTTGAGTCATCGGTGCGATTGGCAACGAGGGTTAAAAATCGTTCGAGATTTTCCATTTTGGTCACGAGGCGATTGACCTCTTTATTTTTCTTGTCGATTACTTCATTGGTATGGATTTCATGTTCAAGGAAGAGGTTTACAGATTCTTGAGCAAGATCGTATCCGAATTCAGACATTTTACACTCCTTTTTTGCTTAGCCGCACATCTAGTTTAAAATTAGGGAGAATTTAATGCAATTCAGGAATGATGAATTTTTTTCTGCTTCAGGAGTATGCGGAGAATTTGTTTATCCTCAAGCCGAAAAACTTCACTCATTCATAGCCAGGAGGAAGGCTCAAAATCATAAACCTAATTTTTCTAAGAATGCGTCCTGTTCCTTTTGAAGCTTAGAGAAATCTGAATAACTACATATCTCTACGCATACTGATTGGTTTTTTTTTCGTGATTTTGCAATGGCTTGTGTTCCCTTGTTTCCAGTAAAGTTGAATCTGAGATCAAGTTTCTGTAGGGATTGATTTTTCTCTAGTGCTTTTGCGAATGCCTCTGTACTCTTATCTCCGATTTGATTGTGCCGGAGGTCAAGCTCGAGAAGAGTTTGATTTTTTTCAAGAGAAGCAGCTAATGCTTTTGCCCGTTCGTCTGCGATGTCATTGCTACTTAGGTCAAGCTTGAGAAGAGTTTGATTTTTTTCAAGAAAAGGAGCTAATGCTTTTGCCCTTTCGTCTGCGATGTCATTATCACTTAGGTCAAGCTTGAGAAGAGACTGATTGATCAAAAGAGAAGCCGCGAGGGCTTTTGCTCCCTTATCTCCAATTGAGTTGTAGCGGAGGATAAGTGACTCTAAAGAGCTATTTCTCTCAAAGGCTGCTGCGAGGGCCTCTGCACCTTCATTTTGAACATAGTAATCGCGTTTCTGGAAATCAAGGTTTTTGATCGGGTTTCGTTGACACTCTTCGATGATTTTTTTGTCATTTCCTTCTTTGAGTTTTTTCAATATAATTTGGTAAAGAAAGGGATTCATTTGAGTAATAAGGTTATGGTCTTTAGAAGCAAGAAGCTTTAGAATTGCTTCGCATAGTTTTTTTGGAAATTTTTCAATTTGTCTGGATTTAAAGGGATTTCTCAGGAGCTTGGGACACTCTTCTGTTTCACTTTGCACCCAAAAGGGAAAATTAGCCAGATTGATCTGCTGAAGCTGGGGATTTTGATCGACTTTGCATTCGATAAGTTTAGGAGCACTGAGATAAATCGCTTGCAGTTTTTGACAACGGGCTGCATGAAGAATTTTGAGCTTTGGCATGGAGAGGAGGTACCAGGAAAAAATTCCATACTCTGCCACTGTTTCAATTCCAGAGCCACTGAGGTAGAGCTCTTCGATGTTTGGGGATGTCTTAGCAATCTGTTCGACAGTGTTTTGTGTGATACTCGGGCAATTCCTTAAGTTTAGAAAGCGGAGATTGGGACTTAAAAAGGGAAGAAGATCCGTGTCTTTTAATACAACGCAGTCGGCAAGGGTTACTTCTTGGGGCTGTGGAAAATGCCCCAAATCGATGAGTAAATGCAGAGCTTTTAAGATAAGCTCCTGGCGAGAGTAGTCAGGAGCTCCATTTGAGGTGATCGCTTCAAAATGGGCGTGCAGCGACCCGTTATTGTCTTTTTGTAGGAGGGTGGCATTTTCTGTGTTGATGTAGCGCTGGACAAGAAGAAGTAGGAGTTCTTTTTTGGCTTTGTCTAGGCTATAAGTTTCTCTTTTTTCGATTTCTTCGAAGGTGAGGATTTTTCCAAAGGTTGCTTCCATAGTTTGTGAGGTGGACTTGGACTGTGCGGCAACGCCTGTGGCGGCTTTCAATCTCTCGGAAGGGGGTTTGGTCGAGGCTTTTGCATATTGCTTGGCAACCTGGATCCCCGTGGTTTGCTGCGGGGTATCTTTGATGCTAATGAGCATTTGGAGGAGGTCTTGTGCGTAGAGAGGGGTTTTTAGCCGGGCTTTGAGGGTTTGCTGGAGGTGGATGAATTGTAGACAGAGGGTGCTAATGGCTCCTTCCTTGAGCAGGAGGAAGGGGGTGAAGCGATTTTCTTTATCTTCCTCGTAGAATTTTTTTCTTTCCTCTTTTGTAAAGAGGGTTGTGTAGTCTTTTTCTTTTTCGATGAGCTCTTCAACCCAGCTATGAAGGATACTTTCTGGATCTAGTTGTGTGAATTTAATCAAGGTGTCAATGTCGAGGGGTTTTTGGCTCAGGCAAAAAAGCAGAGAGCAGATGTTGGTTTGTTTGAACATGCGTACACTACTCATCAGCTCCACTAAGGAGACGTCGTTATCGATGCAGTAGATTTTTCCATCTACCCCTAGGATGTAGTTGGCACCTCTTCCATCTCCCGGTCTTGTCAAGATCGCACATAGGAGCA
>JAAKFB010000232.1 GCA_011065235.1 Chlamydiota bacterium
AAATACGTCATGCAATTTTCAGGGATGTTTCACTGGAGGAATTTAGGCGATTATTGAGGTGTTTTACTTGCTCACAAACAAGGAGCTACAATGCATGAAATATTTTTTGTCCAGTACAGAGATTGAAACCACAATCTCAAGAGATATATTGTTGATGACTCAAGTCAATAAACCGATATTACTTCGCAGACTATTTCAACTAGGCTGCAATTATTCTTCTCAAATTCTTTCTTATCAAAAAATGCTCGGACAACTTCAAGATGTAGGCAATACAACAACCCTTGCGAATTATTTGGAGCTCCTCTCTGGAGCAGGGCTACTTACTGGTATTCACAAATTCACAAATCAACAGGCACGTACCAAGAGAACGAGTCCCAAATTTCAAGTCTTGAATACAGCTCTCATGAGTGCTCAAAGTGGAAAAACTTTTGAAGAAGCGCAAAAAGATCGGGAATTTTGGGGAAGACTTGTGGAATCCTCTGTCGGGGCTCACCTCTTAAATAGTGCTAAGGGGACGCAGATAGGGGTGTATTATTGGCGTGAAAGAAATGAAGAGGTCGATTTTGTTCTCAAAAAAGGCAAAAAACTTATTAGCATTGAGGTCAAGAGTGGATCAAAAAAAGGATGTCTTTCTGGTCTTAACTCTTTTAAAAAAGCTTTCAACCCTCTTCGAACACTCCTTGTAGGCGATCATGGAGAAAAACTTGAAAGCTTCTTACAAACTCCAGTCGAAACATGGTTTTTGTAAAGAGAATCAAATGATCGCGAAGCGTCTCTGCGCGCTCTGTTGTTAATTAGGCAAGCGCTTCAGCTTCTTGTACCCGAAGTAGAGCAGGGGCGCTGCCAGCAGGCAGTAGAAGAACCAATAGTTGGCATCCCACTCGAGGCGTAAGAGCCCGTCTTTAGAAAAGAAGAGCTGCATCAGGCCGAGGATGGCCAAGTTGGCACCCGCAATGAGAAAGAGGGTCGGCCAGAGGCTGCTTTTTGGCTTATTCGTCTCTTCTTCAACCGTTGCGCCAAGCAAGGGGTTCATCTCGGGCCTTTCGGTCACTTCTTTGTACAGGGGCGGTTCTTCGTACATGGGAGGCAATTCTTGGGATGCTTGCGATTCAAATTGGGGACGCTTGCCTTGGTAGGGCGGGGTGTAGAGCGAGGTGAGGCTATCTTCAAGTGACTGGCTTTGAAAAATCGGGGCTTGGAATGAGTTTTGCATCCGGGTTGTCGACTGGTCCGCTGCGCAGTAGGGACACGTTTGGGCATCGAGGGAAATCCTCCCTTCGCACTGGACACACAATTTTTCTCTTTCCATTGACTTCATATATTCATGTTTGCATAGACGGATAAAACTTTCACCATTTTTTCTTCTTCATGTTATAGTCAGCGTTTGCGAGGTATTGTCATGGATAAAAAAAGATTTAATGTTGTCGTAATTGGTGCAGGTCCTGGCGGCTATGTTGCGGCAATTAAAGCAGCACAAAATGGACGCTCTGTTGCACTCGTCGAGAAGAGCTTTTTGGGTGGAACGTGCTTGAATGTGGGATGCATTCCGACCAAAACTCTTTTGGCCAATGCCCAGGTCATGCACAAAATCCACATGGCAGAAGAATACGGAATCACAACCGGCCCTGTGACGTTTGATTTTCTGAAAATGAAAACCCGCAAAGATCAAGTCATCGAAAAAATGCGTCAGGGATTGGGCGGTTTGATGAAGGCCAACAAGATTGAAGTGTTTGCTGGCAAAGCGGAATTCCTCTCGCCGACTGATATTAAAGTGGTGGGCGACGACAACGTGGTTTTGGAAGCGGAAAATACGATTGTGGCAACGGGATCGGAACCACTGGATATTCCTGCATTTCCCTGTGATCACACGCGCATCATGAACTCGACGTCTATTTTAGAACTGACAAAATTGCCAAAGTCTTTGGCGATCATTGGGGGCGGCTATATCGGGTGTGAGTTCGCCTCTCTTTACATTGAATTTGGTGTGAAGGTGACGATTTTAGAGGCTTTGCCCTCGATATTGACTCTTCAGGGGAAAACGGTGGCGGATACATTGACCGCTTCGTATAAAAAACAAGGAATCGACATCCGCACTGGTGTGTTTGTCGAGGGAATTGAACACAAAGGCGAGGGAGTTAGCATTAAGCTCAAAGACAGCGAACCTTTCGATGCGGATTTGGCGCTCGTTGCCGTGGGCAGGAAGGTCAACTCAGGGCATTTGGGATTGGAAAAAGCGGGCGTTAAAGTCGGTGAAAAAGGCGCAATTGTCGTGGATGACAAGATGCAGACTAATGTTCCTGGCATTTACGCCATTGGAGATGTCACAGGGGAGTTTTTGCTCGCACACGTCGCCTCTCATCAAGGGATCGTGGCAGCTTCCAATATCTTGGGCCAAGAAATGCACATGCACTACAACGCGGTACCAGCTGTGATTTTCACCACGCCAGAAATTGCCACGGTGGGGATGACACTCGAGCAGGCAAAAGAAGCGGGTTACAGTGCCGTTGTGGGGAAATTTCCTTTCCAGGCCCTTGGCAAAGCGGTAGCAACGATCGACACGGAAGGGTTTGCAGAA
>JAAKFB010000233.1 GCA_011065235.1 Chlamydiota bacterium
ATTCATCTCTCGATGATTTTCCCTTGTAGATATTGCAGGAATATCTACTGCGGAAAAATCCTCAAGATCTGAACCGTTTTCCTGCTCGAGGATTGCCCAAGTTATTTCTTTACGGGCCCTAAGCCAAAAGAAGAAAAGCCCCTTAATTCTAGTTCTAAAAAATCATAGGAGATAACAATATGAAAGTAACAGAAACCACAGTTAGAAGCTCAATGGCATCTAGCCAAATGACAGGTCAGATCAACTCAATCACATCTGAGTTGCATAGGGGTTCTCTTAAATCCATGAAAGAATTTGGTGGGGAAAAGCCCTCTTTCTGGGGTAGTCTGCATGAATCTTTTAAATTTATTTGTAGTAAAATATGGGGATTCCTTTGTTTTGTCTTTACTTTTGGGAATTTTTTTGAAAGGAGAAAAATCGCACATAACCGTGTAGAAGTCAGTAACCTACCGGTTCAAATGATGAATGAATTAGGTAAATGCGATTGGTATGAAGTTACCATCGGTTGTGGAGGCATTAGAACAGATTGGGAAGTAAGCGATAAAGAGATTTTTCCAGATGCCGTGGATAAATGGTTTCAGAAACTTGAGAAAAAAGATCAACGTGGAGAGTTAACTATTTTTGTTTATTCGGTCAATAGCGGGACTTCTTGGGATCGTCAAGTTAAAGTGGGTGATTGCATAAAGATCTATTCGAGCACTGCGGGGAAAAGTGAGTACTCAGCTAAAAAAGACCTGAGTGTTTTTGAAGGTTTGAAGGAGTATCAAGCATATGGAGATAGACTCGACCATTTAGTGTTCCATTACCAAAAGACAAAAGAGGGAAAGCGGTAAGCCGGATTCTGTCCAAGATTGCTCTTGGGGCAATCATTCCTCTAGGGAGCGTGTCACCACGCTCCTCAAGCGAGATTTATGCCAAGGGCCATGCAAAGAAACATGTGTGGCCCTTTTGGCTTCTTGCTTCAGATGGGGTTTACAGCCCTTTAGCATTGCTGCGAAGGAATCGACTCCTAAAGCCGATATTTCAACCTGTCTCACCAAGTGGTGAGCGGAGTGTTTTCTGTTGCACTTTCCGTAGCCTTACGGCCCCCAGCGTTTCGCTGGCATCTCTCTTTGTGAAGTCCGGACTTTCCTCTGCTGCAAAAAACAACAGCGATTGCCCACTTTCCCTAAAAAATTTCTTTGTGGTTCTATGTAGCGGCGGCGCGTCTGCGGCGGCGTTTGGTCGCGACAGGTGTCCCTTCAAGAGCTTCTGCCTCTTGCCAATAGTGGATGCGTGAGCAGTGTTCGCAGAAGATGAGGTTTTCCCCTTTGCGCACGATGTTCTCATGCTGTGCAGTCAGCGTGATGTGGCAGCCGCTGCAGGCGCGATTTTCGATGGGGACGACCACGCGGTCTTTTTTATTGCGAAGCAGTCTCTCGTAGATGCGTAGTGTCTCGGGATCGGCAGTCGTTGAGAGGGCATCACGCCCTTCTTTGAGGGCTGAGCCCTCTTTGTTGATCATTTGAATGCTCGATTGGATCTCTTTTTCAAGGGCGATGCTGCTCGCTTCAGAAATTTTGAGGCTCTCGACGATTTTTTCAAGGAGCTCTTCCTCGATTTGCTTGCGGTCGACGAGGTCAGAGATTTTTTGCTCCACATTGATTTTTTCACGCTCGGTAGAGGTCATCTCTTGGGTGAGGGCGTTGAATTCTTCCACTTTTTTGATCTGGGATTGGCGCCCTTCAAGAGCTTTGAGCTTTTCAGAAATGTCACTGATGCGTCCCTCATGGGCGCGGATCTGCTTGTTGAGCTCTTCGATTTCAGCTTTTTTTTCATTGACCTGGGCATGGAGATCAGCTCGCAAGTCTTCGATTTGCTTAAGCTCTTTTTGCCGCTCGCGCTTGATACGCATGAGGCGGATCATCTTCATGTCGAACTCTTGGATCTCAATAATGGGTTTAAGCATCTCTTGCATTGGGAATTCCTCTCGTGTAGGTATAAGGGTAATCGTTTTGGGCAATATTTCTCAAGATCTTTTGGAGGAATGATATAGTTAATTTTTTAACCTTGCACAATTACCAAGAAAAGAGGGAAATTAGGGGTTGAATCATCAGGCACATGGAGGTGGATCTTCGATACGTTAACTATGGGATATCTGGAAAAATATTTTAGCAAGGTTTCTGAAGACAAGCGTTCAAAAGCTGCTATTGCTTATTTGGCAGGGCTCGATCACGTCGGGTCGCAGCATCCTCAGGTGGCAGATAGTATTGTCAAAGAATTGAGAGATCAGCGGAGTCACCTCAAGCTAATCGCATCGGAAAACTACTCTTCACTGGCTGTCCAGTTGGCAATGGGAAATTTGATGACCGATAAATACGCCGAAGGGTATGCCCATCATCGATTTTATGCAGGATGTGAGAATGTCGATACAGTGGAAGAGCTGGCAACGAATGAATTAAAATCTATTTTTGGCTGTGATCATGCCTATGTGCAGCCCCATTCGGGTTGTGA
>JAAKFB010000234.1 GCA_011065235.1 Chlamydiota bacterium
GACTGGGCTCTTCATCTATTTCACTCGTCAAAAGCTTGTCTTGCATCCAACACTTGATGCCTTGCAAGGATTCGACAATTTCAAACTTGTTTTCCACAGGTGTTAAAGTGAGTAGGGAGCTCTCGCTGGCGATTTGATAGTGAAGACGGGAGGAGTTGTCTTGCGAAAACCAGATGTCTTTACGCACCTGCTTCCGGTGTTGGTTTGTTGGTGAAAGAGAACTTGAAGAGGCGATTGCACGCATTTGGATCATGTTTTGGTAGTATTCCAAATCCGAGCTCTTCAAGACAGTGATGTGGTAGATCCAGACTCCGATCAAAGGCAGTAGAAAGGAAGAAGCTAAGAGCATTTTCCGTTTAAACATGCGTTGCCTCCTCGGCATGAACCGCAGCGTGAATCCGTTTCAGTTTTAGAAGGAGCCCCTCAAGTTCAGCAAAAGGAATCTGCGTGTCGCGATCACTTTTTGCGTTTGCTGGATCTGCATGCGCTTCCAAATAGAGGCAGTCACAGCCTGCCGCAACCGCAGCCTTTGCGAGTGTTTCCACAAATTGCCGTTGTCCCCCCGAAGCGGTTCCATGACCCCCGGGAAGCTGCACAGAGTGGGTAGCATCAAAGCAGACAGGATACCCTAAATCTTGCATGATGGGGATCGTCCGCATATCGCTGACGAGATTATTGTAGCCAAAGCTCGTGCCGCGATCTGTGAGGATGATTTTTTCGTTGCCCGTAGAGCGGATCTTATCGACTACATTCTTCATGTCCCAAGGAGCCATGAATTGCCCTTTTTTGGCTTTCACAACCCGTCCCGTTTGCCCTGCAGCCAAGATGAGATCTGTTTGTCGGCATAGGAAAGCGGGGATTTGCAACACATCGCATACCTGGGCGGCAGCAAGCGCCTCGCCAGGCGTATGGACATCGGTCACGACGGGGATGCCGAACTCCCGCTTCACTTTTTCTAAAATAAAAAGGCCCTGATCTAAGCCAGGGCCTCGGAAAGAATGGACAGAGGAGCGATTCGCTTTGTCGTAACTGGATTTAAAAATGAGGGGGATATCGAGCTTTTCAGAGAGATTTTTGAGAAAAGAAGCAGAAAAAAGAGTTGCGTCTTCGCTCTCTATCACGCAAGGGCCGCAGATGAGAGCGAGTGGTTTCCCATTTCCTAGGGAGAAATTCCCAACCTCTACTTCACGCATATTTTGATTAATTATGGTAGAAATAGCCCCTTAATTTCAATGAAAAACCTCTCCAAGCGAATAAAGTTTCGGTGGCTTATTAAATAAAAATTTTGCAGCTACCAATGCCCCCTGGGCAAAAGCCTCTCGCGAGAGCGCTTCATGCCTTAAAGACAACTTTTCATTATTAAAGAGAAAATTCACTTGATGGATGCCCACCACATCTCCTATCCGCTCTGAATGCACCTTATCCACGCCTAGAATTTCAGCCATCTTGAGCGCCGTTCCGCTGGGGGCATCTACCTTTTGCGTGTGATGAATTTCTTGAATCTCGATCTGTGAAAATTTTTTGAGTTTTGCGCTCATCTGCTCGAGCATTTCAAAACATAGGGCGATGCCCAAACTGAAATTTGGCGAGTGGAGCACCGGCACCCGTTTTGAAAGAGCTGCTAACTCATTAAAGATTTCTTCACTCAGACCCGTTGTGCCCGAGACAAGGGGCTTGCCCAGTGCAATGGCAGCTCTTGTCCCTTCCGGTGTCGAGAAATCGATGACGACATCTCCCACATCTGAGAGCTCTACCTCGGGGTCTTTTTCAGCGAGAGTGGCGACCATCTGGCCCATCTTGCCAGATGCTCCCACTAAAAAAACTTTAACCTTTTTGGTATTGGAGTTTGCGGGCATGGATCTCTTGCAAGAAACCATTGAGCAGCTGGATTGAATCGACCATATTTAATAAAGCGGTCCGATCGCGTTCAAACAGCGCAATAGGCATTTCTTTGGATTGTTTCGTTTGGATCTTTTTTTTATAGAGCTCAGCGCGTCTTTTTTCTTCTTTGTGCTGCTTTTCTTCATCCTCTTCATCGTCATTTTCCACCCAGTCAAAGTCAGGAGAAAGGACATAGGAAAAGAACCGATTGCGCATCATCGCATACCCAGGAGGAGGAGCAAATGTCGCAAACGTGTGGCGATGCAAATGCGTCTCAAACAGCTCTTCCCACTTTGTTGTGATAGCCGTTTCTCTTGCAGCGACTTCAGAATGAGCGGGGATGAGATGAGAATCTTTTGTGAATTGCGTATCGAGCACTTCTTGATCGAGTGCATAGCGCTCGTGAATATTCACGCCATAGTTATCTATCGTCAATGCTTCAGCCATACGACATAGAATTTATCTCCTGGGTGAATTTTTTGCAATAAAATAGAGATCACAAAGATGACAGAGGCGACTTCGTCACTTTTGCCACTTGAAATAAATTCGCCTAAGAAATAACATGTTCTTGTCCCGGCATGAAATTCGTG
>JAAKFB010000235.1 GCA_011065235.1 Chlamydiota bacterium
TTGATGACAAGATCAAGTAGTTGCAGCTGAGATGAATTATCGATAGTGGGAGTGGGATGGTTGGTTTGGTTGCTAGAGTGTAAGAGTCGGTGTAACTGAGCCCGTTTCTCGATTTCAGGAGGAAGAGAGATGAGTTGATTGTAGGTAAGGATGAGCGATGGCAAGTGAGGGATTTGAGCAATCGCGGTAGGAATATTGGTAATTGGTTTGTTTAAATTGGAAAGGTGAGTTATTTGAGAAGGCGCAGTTTGGTGCTGTAAGCACCAAGCTCTAAATTTGCTTGCCTGAGCGATAATGTCTTTAGATGTGGGTAAATGATCTAGTTCAGGGACTGGTTGATCGATTTTTTTTGCTAATATTTTCCATACAAATAGGGTAGCACGGGCTTTGAGGTAGCGTTGAAGATAATTGATCCGAGCGATCGTAGGTGCTTGTATGAGCATTTTGGAAAATGATATGTCTGCACTGTTAGGATTATGATTTTCACGCATTGCTTCGCGTAAATCTGCAACAAAGGATTGAACTTGATCCAGCGCATTGTTTTCTAGAACAATAGGGCAATTGATTTGCCGCGCAAATACGCGCCAGACAGAGTAATCATCAGTGGCGATTGCGTAATTGTGCCTGCTCGTGAGGGCTAATGCAGCTGCTCCTGGGATGTCGCAAAAGGATGCAATGTAAGTTTGGAGTTGATCCGAAAGCCACCCAAAATTTGCTTTTTCTGTTGTTCTTGTAATATTTGTCATAATCTATGACTTAGAGAGGTCTTAAATTACAGTGAATTTTTGATTTAAAGTCAACGCCAAAAATATAAGATTTGTACATGAATTAAGTAATTTGTTTTCAGCTAATTATAATAGAAAAGGAAAATTTCAGTTGAGTTCGAAGAGCTCAAAGCTCCCCCACATCCTTACACAATTGAGATCCATAGAAAAGAACTTTCCATCTGTTTGCCAAATGGTTTTGATCAAAAAATGTTGCAAGATTGCCTATTAGAGACCATTCTTTATACGTTAAATCTCAGGGATAGATTTTTCGCATCACCTGCTTCTCCTATGTTTCGTAGAAGGAAAGTATATTCAAAAACCAAAGTTAAAAGGAACAAAAGCGTCCGGATGCTCATAAGTAAAAATGCTAATGCGAAGTGTCGGCATGTGGACCTTTTGTTTAAGTGCAGTGTGATGTTGTTTGTTCCACGCACTAAATTTGCCTGCTTGCGCGATAATGTCTCGAGATGTGGATAAATAATCTAGTTCAGGGGCTTGCTGCTTGATTTTTTCTGCTCATACTTTCCATATAATTAGCTTCCCCCGGGCATTGAGATAGTTTTGAAGGTGATTGATCCAATCGATTATAGGCGCTTGAGTGGACATTCTTTGAATATCGCTTGTTTTACAACGAATATCCTTCTTCATGAATGGTAATTTGCTTAATCTGCTAGGATCTTGAATCGAGTTCACTTTTCCGCGTAAATTTTCAACGAAGGATTGAACTTGCTTACGCACATCCTTTCCTTGAGTGATGGAGCAATTGATTTGCCGTGCAAATACGCGCCAGACAGAATCATCTGTGGCGATTGCATAACAGTTACAGTTAGTACGGGCTAATGCAGCAGCTCCTGGGATGTCGCAATAGGATGCAATTTTGGTTAGGTCTTCACGAGAAAGCTGCTCAGTTATTTTCATGGTATACCTACATAGTTCATTATTTAATTCCTAAATTATAGCAGATTTATGAATGCAAGTTCAACGTAAAAGCATAAGTTTTGCTTTAGTATTGGCTGAAAGCCGCTATGGCAACAGCTCCAATGGCGAGTGTTAAAGATAATAGAGTTTTGTACGGCACGGAAAATTTAGTTTTGGTGCTCTGAGGAATCGGTAAGGCCTGGAAAACAAAGTAGATGGATTGGTCCTTTCTGCCCTTGAGATAGTATTGAATACTCTCCTTGAGCTGCTCAGAATTTTCAATTTCAATGAGCCCCTGATTGGGATCCCAAATCATTTGAGCATCGTTGAATTTGAGGTAGGAAACGGCATGGTCGGGGAGCTTTAAATAGTAAACCCCATTTGGAAGATTTTCTGGTTTGCAATCTTGCACGAATTCATCAATGTCGAGAAGCTTTGTCTGCAAGCCATAAAGCGATTGTATCAGGGCTGCTTGGGGTGGCTGTCCGTTTTCAAATTGCTTGGCAACTGCACGCCCATATTCAATGATGGACGTTGTATTTTGTGCCAATTGGGACTCCATTCCACGCAGAAACACATAATTGAACCAGGAAACCGCTCCATGACAAAGTCCTTTTCCAATGCTATCAAAATTGATCTGATTGATTTTCGGATGTAGGTTTTCCCGGATGAGGGGATTCAAAATCTTAGAGCGTTTGATCGAAGGGAGAGAGAAAATGTAACTCAAATCTGCGCGATAATCATTAATGGTTGTTATAAGCAGTCGTTTTCCATAGTAGAGGAC
>JAAKFB010000236.1 GCA_011065235.1 Chlamydiota bacterium
AGTATGCCATTTTGGGTTTCCCTTTTGAGAAAGGGTTTTATAAAGGCTTTCTCTACCCATGCCCGTTCTTTTTGCTAAATTTCCAATTCCACCATGAGCTTCCGCAACATTTCTGAGGGCAATAAGAAAAAGATGTTGGGATTCTTCATCACCTTTAAGACTTTCTTCCAAGGCAGCATTAAGGTAAGCTACGGCTTCATCATGATCTTTTAGATTCTCGATTAGCCATTTTTGATAGTTTTTACTTCTTGGCATAGTTTTTTTCCCTCGATTGATAATCTTTTAAATACCCCTTTGCTTTATTGATGTCTCTTGAACCTATCCTAATAAATTCTCTAGAGGATCTTCTGCGAATTTCGACTCATCTTTTTTGTAAATTTTTTTTGCAATATTACCTAATATTGCCTGCAAAAATTTTCAAAAAATCTGAATCAAACTTCATTGAATCTCCCTAGGGAATTTATTAGGCTAGGTTCTTGATTGTGATCCTTTATCACCTCCGCAGAGTAGTAAAACGATTTTATTCCCTAACTTTGCATAGTAAATTCTTATCCCAGGACCATAATGGATTCTTAATTCGGATACCCCATCCCCGATTGTCTTATACCCGTGACTGCTACCTTCTTTTCATCCAGGCGTAAGCGAGGAGCTCAGATACAAGTTTCTCGAAGAAGCCAAGGTGTTGGCACCTTGGTGATGAGAGAAGCGTAGTAGATGAGTACCGCAGGTAGCATAGAGGAAAAATGAGGTAGCAGGCACGGGTTATAATCGCCAAAATTTCCTAATTTAAGCCGATCTAATCGTGTTAATATTTTGGCTCTGGTGTGCTTTTCCTGAATATCTTCAAACCATGTGTCAAAAGGTCTTTTCCCGAATGAAGTTTCATATATTTCGATATTGATCTCCATACCTCATATTGTATCCCGTAAGATACAATTTTTCCAAGAGAAAACCTTAAGATCTTAACAATAAATGGATTGAGAAAATTTAAGAAGGGCTCAGTCAGTCAAAAAGTGGACAATCTCTAACTGGATTTTTTACCTTCTTTGATGATGACGGTGACCGTATCAGACGTAGGAGAACCTGTCACGACTGCGCTCGCATTCGGATACCCGATAGAACTATAAAGAGATTGAATCCGCTGTTCAATAAGTGAAATTTCGCTCGCAGAGAGTGCCTTATTGAGATAGGGATTGGTCAATCTCTGGAGTTGCGAGGTTGGAATAGCTGTATTGCCTGTAAAGAGAAACTGAGAAATTTGAATGGTCTCGCCGCTGGGCAGATTCAAAGGCTGCGGCTCCATTTGCTGCTGTGGGGGAGCAGCCCCTGTCGACCCTTGAGCGATCTCATCGAAGGGTGATGAATGTATAAGAATAATTGCCAATAATCCTAGCATAATTGCACTCTAACCTTAATTCCTACATACTAACCCCTATGAAAGGCGTCAAGGGAATCCTTTTAATGGCCGGCCAGGGAGAGCGTTTCGGCGATCCCCTCCCTAAGCAGTTCCACCAACTCGGCGACAAGTGGGTCTACCAGTGGACCCTCCAGCGCCTAGCCTCTTCAGGTCTCTTCGAAGAGATCTTTCTCGTCTGCGATCCCGAGTGGATCGACGAGATTGAAGACGGCTATCCCGTCGTCGCTGGAGGCGCTACTCGCCAAGAGTCCTCCTATCAAGGACTCCTCGCAGCCGGACCCACCACCCAAATCGTCGTCATCCACGATGCGGTCCGTCCCTTTGTTTCTGAGAGAATTTTACGAGAAAATATTGAAGGGGCCCGCCTGCATGGAGCCGTCGATACCTGTATCGCCTCGGCAGACACCATTGTCTATGCTCCCCAAGGAGCCACTATCAACTCCATCCCCCATCGCGCCCATTACTTGCAAGGCCAAACACCCCAGAGTTTTTCCTATCCCCTCATTCTCGAGGCCCACCAAAAGAGCTCAAAAAAAGAAGCTAGCGACGACTGCCAACTCGTCCTCGAGATGGGCAAAAAGGTGCATATTGTGGAAGGGGACGAGTGGAATATCAAGATCACCACTCAAAAAGACCTCATGCTGGCAAAAATGCAGCTACATGAGCAGATGCCTTCTATCGACCCACAATAATTCTAAACATGTAAAAAATTCGAACAAATAAAACTCCGCAAAGCGGTTTGTGGATAGCCTCTAAGAGACTGTTAACGGATTCATTCCACCGCCAATAAGAGCCATCTTTTCCCCTATGAGATGCTTTTCAATCTTCACAAACTCTATTTAAGTTTGCTTCGCTTTCCAGAGCGCTCTCTTAGAGAAAAACCTGGGCTTTTGGCGGCGAAAGCAATCCATTAATAATTCAACTTGTCCCCTATCGCTATTTTGGGCGCGAGCGAGCGGAAAAGATACAAGATTCTTGAGGAAGGGAAGGTGTAAATGCACCTTTCCGACGAGAGAAGCAAAGTAGATTTTTCGC
>JAAKFB010000237.1 GCA_011065235.1 Chlamydiota bacterium
CTCCTTATCGTTCCAATCGGTCTCTAAAAAGAGAAAACGAGACCCGCTGTACGACAGCTCCAGGTGAAGGCCGATGTCCGGCTTGAGGTAGGAGCTACCCCTGGCCAGCTTCAGCTTCAGCCTGCTGACTGACTGGAGCTGCTCCAAGAGTCGGATATTTACATTTTCTCTCAGGGCTTTTTGATGGAGATGGTTTTTATCCTCCAATCCCAAGGTTTCCAGCGTCGTGTGAAAGGCAGAAAAATCGAGCTGCTCATCCGTAGCACCTAATTCGACAAAAAGATCAAATGTGAGATTCAATGCACGATCGGAGTCGGCACCGGGACGATCGATTTTATTGAGAACTACGATGGGACTGAGCCCCAATTTCAAAGCTTGCGTAAGGACAAAGCGGGTTTGTGGCATTGGTCCTTCATTGGCATCGACGAGGAGGAGGACGCAATTGACAAGTCCCAAGACTCTTTCGACTTCCCCAGAAAAGTCTGAATGTCCCGGGGTATCTATCAAATTAATTTTAAAATCTTCAAAAAAAATGCTCGTATGTTTGGCAAAAATTGTGATGCCTCTCTCTTTTTCTTGATCATAGCTATCCATGATCCGTTCGGGAACAAGTTCGTTGTCACGGAAAATATTGGATTGCTTGAGGAGGCTATCTAAAAGGGTCGTTTTCCCATGGTCAATATGGGCGATGATGGCAATATTGCGAATTTTCTTTGGAGGATACATAGAGTTAACTATAGAGGAATTGAACATTGAAAAAAAGCCTCTTATGAGATAAAATCGAGCAAAGCTCCGAGGGTGTATCATGGAAATCAATGAAGAAACTATTTACGAGTCTAAAACCTCTACGCTTGATGATATTCTAATCGAAAAACTCGAAAAAACTTTGCATAAGCCGACACAGTCTGTTGCCGTCCATGATGTAGCTAAAATTGCCGCAGAGCATTCGGCAGTGGATCTTGCGATTGCAGCCTCACATCTTCCTCCCTACGCACGCGCAGTCCTTTTTCAAAATTTCATTAATATCGATGAACAAATCAAATTTTTAATTAATACCGATAGCACGACGCGTATTTCCGTTTTCCGCGAAGTCAGCGACAAGGAAATTAGCGATGTGATTTCTCAAATGCCCCCAGATGAAGCTGTCGAAGTTCTAGAAGATCTCTCTGAAAGACGTTATCGGAAAATCATCGAAAGTTTAGAGCCCAGCAAAGCCATGCGCATTCGAGAAATTGAAAAAAATGCGCGTAATACGGCAGGAAGGTTCATGACCAATGAATTTTTTGCCTTTTCCATGGAAGTCACCATTGGACAAGTCTCTGCAACCATCCGCAATCACCCAGGTATTGACCTGACGCGTCGCATTTTTATTCTCAATCAAGAAGGGGAACTGCAGGGTTACGTCCCCGCGCGCAACCTCATCATCAACGACCCCGATATTCCTCTAAAACAGATCATGCGTCCAATTTTGCATAAAGTCTTTGCTGAGGAATCCCGCGAAGAGATCATCGAGCTTGTTGATCGCTATAAAATCAGTGCTTTGCCCGTTATAGACGACAAAAATCGACTTATCGGGGTGATCACCTACGAAGATGTGCTGGATGCTCTTGAAGATGTCTTGGATGAAACGATTGGTAGTGTTGCGGGTACGAGCGAAAAAGTCGGAGAAAACGAATCTTCCTTCAAGCGATTTTTATCGAGAAGCCCATGGCTCATTGTGACCCTCTGTGCTGGCCTAATCAACGTTGGAGTGATGTCGACATTTAACAACTTTGAAAAAGGAATGCTCACATTTGTCTTCTTTTTTGTCCCTCTCATCACAGGGATGTCGGGCAATATTGGGATCCAATGTTCCACTGTACTTGTGCGCAGTATGGCACTGGGTCTTGTCACACCTGGAAATCGTCGCGCTGCTATTTTCAAAGAAGTCCAAATAGGATGCTATGCGGCCATTTTTTTTGGGATTTTGTGTAGCATTTTGATCCATTTAATGGACTTTGTTGGGTTTGCTGGAGTTTCTGAGAGCCCCTGGGCCATTGGGTTGATTGTCAGTTTGGGGCTCTTTGGAGCGTGCCTTACTGGGACTCTACTCGGAGTGCTTTCCCCGTTTTTCTTCGTGCGCGTGGGTGTCGATCCAGCCGTAGCATCTGGCCCCATTGTCACAGCATTTAATGACTTTCTCTCAATGACTATTTATTTCTTAATCGCAATCAGCGTGAGCTCTATAATCCTATGACCTGGTCAGCAACACTTGCATATTTAGAAAAGCCAAGGGGCGTTCAAAATTTGGTTCTCAAACCAGGAATCAAATCAATTGATTGGGGTGGCAAGTATCAAGATCTCCCCGGAGAAGCTTATGAATCACGGAGAATATTAAGCCGTACGATTCAATTCTTAAGATGGATTGAACAACAAAAAAAA
>JAAKFB010000238.1 GCA_011065235.1 Chlamydiota bacterium
TCGATGTTTTTGATCTTTGTAAAGGACCTTGATTTTCTCCTGCCTGCCTTCAAAAAATTTCTGTAGCCCTTCCCAAAAAGCCACATGCAGATGCCTAAGATCGCCCTCGAGTGGACCCATGCCTGTCACAAGCGCTTGGCAGGATACCAGGCTCTCTAGCTGCTCTGCACACTCCTTTATCTGCCCCATGAAATGATCTCTCAACACATGCTTCTGGTTAAAATTGATCGAAACAGCGGATGTGATCCTTTCAACTATTAATGCACGCACCTTTTCTAAGGCCTGTAATCCTTGCGCTTTCGTTGAAGACTTATCATCTAGATTCGAAATAAACCTATTTAAAGCGATCAATCTCTCCCCAATCATTTGATACTCGTGACTTGACAGAGCATCTGAGAGACCGCCAAAATCTCCTGCTTGAACTTGGATAGGTGAGATAAGCGCGCGCACTGACGCATCGTATTGAGGCCCAGCACATGAGGGGAAATGTTCTTTAAGCAGCACCAGTTTTTCCAGGCGCTTGGTAACATGCTCATCACGTGGTGATGCCTCCTCAATCCCTCGCCTCAGCTCTCCTATGGCTATCTCCAAGCATTGATGTAATCTCCCTGAACCAGCAATATCTGGGGCGCTCGGGTCGAGATGTCTCTCTATGAGTGGATGCGCCTCGTCAAGGGCCTTGAGCGCCTCTTGGAAGGCCTGTACATCCTCCAGGCGCAATGGGTAATCGTCCTGCATACATCTCTGAAAATCAGACTCCGCTTGGCTGGTCACACCGTTTAAGGTAGACAGCAGTACTTCTACGCCCTCCTCGTAAGCCTCGCGGTAAGATGCATCGACTGCAAACAGCCTGTGCAGAAAGGCAAGCTGATCAAGCTGATAAGCGGCCAATGGGTAGTCCCCACTTTTCAACGCTACGTCAAGGCTGCGTCGACACTTGTACACGTGCCCTGCTATCGCCTCCCTTGCCTCAGCCTTAGGGTCGTAGGCAAAGATACTCGCTGGATCTGCAACAGGCGTTGCATCTTTGAGGGCGCTCAACAGCTGGTTACGTGCCTCCTGATTAGATTTCAGATCAACCACCAAGGTTCGAGATCGCGTCTTTTTCCCCATATCCAACACAACATCCTTAAATAGCCTATCCACTCCTTCCTCTTTTATTAACTCCTTATAAACGCTTTCGATCTTACCGGGAATATTCCTACGGCCTTCCTCAGTTTCATACTTTGTAAATCCATAGGTGATGGATGAAAGTACATCTCCAATGTTCGGGATTAATGATAACAGTCGGTGCGCAATCAGCTTAACACCCTGCATCCGATCACCCATCCCTTCTTGACTCACCAATATAAACAGGCGGACGGATTTGCACTCACGCATCGCCTCTACCAAACCTAAACCATTTGCTACGTCTACCTCTACACCAGCGGTATCACCAAATCCAGGTGCATCACACAGCACCAAACGCCCCTCCAAAAAGGGATCGCCCATCTTACCGCAATCGATCGGAACAGCAGTGATATACCGTGTCTCTGAGGCCGCGGTCGGACTGACCGTAACGTTACGCAAATGCATGTTGCCTTCTGGCAGCTTGACAGGTGACATGTACAAAATTTTTGATTTCTTCAAAATCTGCTCTCTCAGCTCAAATTTTGAGCCCGCCAGGTAGTGAATCGTCGAGGACTTACCAGCCCCAGTTTCCCCCAAAAACAAGATAACTTCCTCGCCCTTTAGAAGAGCACCCGCCTGTAGCGATTTCTCGTACAAAATCCGCATTTGCTCGATATCAAACGGGATTAAGAGGCGCTTGATTTTGGCGTTCTCATCCTTGGCTCTTGTAAAGTCCCTGCATAAGATTTTGGTGTCTAACATCTCGAGGGACTTCCCGATCTCTTTACTCATCAACTCCTCGCGTTCGAGATGGACCCTTAGACGCGATGATACAAGTTTTATCTGCTCATCCTGCACATCACCACTGCTGCTACTGGGCATATCCATAGTAGAGGATAGTTTATTTTCTAGGAGAAGTGCAAGTTGTCTAACACAACCTTCAGCACAATCCGGCACCTTACCTAGGTCGTACGTCGGCGTGTATTTTATTTGTTCGCCTGGTGCTGGTTTGAGTTCCAAGCCACTAGAAAAATCTGATGTGTTATCGTCGGAAGAATCGGCCTGCGTGGTGAGTTTCTTAGTTCCTCTTTGCTTCATGATACACCTCCTATGGTTTTGTCAAAGTTGAGTCCAAAATTTTGTTGTCTTAGGTCGTTTGATTTTAGCTCTTTATGCTGTTACGAATAAGCTATTAAAATTATTAACTTTGGATATAATTATCCTGCGACGCTCTGCACGTGTTTTATTTTTCAT
>JAAKFB010000239.1 GCA_011065235.1 Chlamydiota bacterium
GGAAAAAAATTGTCAAAATCCCCAAGGTTCTCAGCGTTTTTACACTTGCCATGATCAACGTCGCGGCCCTTGGAAGTGTCAAAAACTGGCCGTTTACCGCTGAGTATGGTTTTGCATCGCTTTTCTATTTCATTCTAGCTGCACTCGTCTTTTTTTTCCCGATTTCACTCGTTTCTGCAGAACTTGCAACGGGCTGGCCCAAAAAGGGAGGGGTCTATTTGTGGGTGAAAGAAGCTTTCGGTCCCAAATGGGGATTTCTTGCGGTTTGGCTCCAATGGGTAGAAAACGTGGTCTGGTATCCGACGGTTCTCTCATTTACAGCAGCAACGATTGCCTACATTTTTAATCCCGAGCTTTCAAGCAATATCGCTTACACAGTCATCGTGGTTCTTGTTCTCTTTTGGGGAGCCTCTATTGTCAACCTCTTTGGGATGAAAACTTCGGGCTGGATTAGCAATCTCGGAGGCATTTGTGGAACGCTGATTCCAGCTGCAGTGATCATCATTCTTGGACTTGTCTGGTTTTTTGAAGGCGCTCCACTACAAATTTCCTTCTCTTGGGATTCCTTGATCCCCGATTTCTCTCTCAATACGATGGTCTTCTTTACAGGTGTTATGCTCGCCTTTGCAGGAATGGAGATGTCTGCTGTGCACGCTTTAGATGTGAAAAATCCCAAACGAGACTATCCCCGAGCAATTCTCCTCTCTGCCATCCTGATTCTAGGCCTCTCGATTTTGGGTGTCCTCTCCATCGCCATCGTTGTTCCCCAAAAGGATATCAGCCTCACTGCCGGAACGATGCAAGCTTTTTCCATCTTTTTAGGCAAATACAACTTAAAAGGGTTCATTCCGATCATTGCAGCCTTGATGGCCATCGGTCTTTTCGGCTCTGTCAGTACCTGGATCATTGGCCCCACCAAAGGACTTCTTGCCGCAGGACAACAGGGACACCTTCCTCCCCTCTTTCATCGGACCAACAAAAAGCAAGCTCCCTATGCACTTTTAATTGCACAAGGAGTCATTGCGACAATCCTTTCACTGATGTTTCTTTTGATGCCCACAGTTTCATCGGGATTTTGGATTTTGACGGTTCTCGTCGCCCAGCTCTACCTATTCATGTATATTCTCGTCTTTGCAGCAGCTCTGCGCCTTCGCTATACAAAACCTCATATCAAACGCCCCTACACCGTTCCCGGCGGTCTATTCGGGATGTGGATCATTTGCTCAGCAGGGATTCTAAGCTCGATTTTTGCCCTCTTAATTGGATATTTTCCCCCTTCTCAGATTGATATTGGAAATACGGTGTTTTACACGGGCTTTTTGATCGGAGGATCTCTAATTGGGCTTGTTAGCCCTTTTCTCATTCTTTTATTTAAGAAAAAAAGCTGGATTGCTACGTAAGCCACCAGGTGGCGAGGCCGAGGTAAATCGCTGTGGTCATGACGTCGGCAAACATGAGAACGACGGGACCTGCAGCGACTTTTGGGTCGAGCTTGCGGGCATGCAAAATGAGAGGAATCGCAGCACCCACAGTTCCTGAAAACGTGACAGAAATAATAATACCGGCGGCGATCGCAAGCGCCGGTGGAAAACCACCTCCCCAAAGCAGAGAAATACAACCGACGATGATTCCGCAAGTGAGCGCAAGCATCAAAACCATCCTCCATTCTGAAAACATCCGGTAAAGAATGCGTCTTCCGGAGATTTTGGGACGGTTGAGTAGTTGTAAGCTATAGGTCATCGACTGCATCGAAATCGATTCACTTAGAGTTAGGACTAAGGGGATGAAGAGAGCCAGTAAAATCACATCGAGAAGAACCACTTCAAAAACACGTGAAATGATCGCACAGGCAAACCCTCCGCCCATGTTACAAAAAATCCAGGGCATCCGAGATTTGTAAGATTGCCAAAGAGAGCGTCTTTTTCCCTCTTCTAAGCGGAGACCAAGGACTTGAAACAAATCGGTTGAGCTGCGGCGTGCTTTTGCAACATCGACCGCTTCACCGAGGTAGAGTTGGATGTCGATGATTCCGAGAAGGCGGTTTTCTTCGTCGACGACGGGAATGGCCAATAAACGTTGGTTTGTGAGAACTTTCATTGCCTCTTTCAAGCTGTGATCCGCAGAGATCGAAATGATGTGATCATCGATCACCTCGTGAATCTTTTTTTGGGGCGGACTCAGGAGCAAGCTGCGCGTGGAGACGACTCCTTTGAGATGGTTGTAGACATCGACCACATAGAAGTAAAAGATTTTCTCCTCAATATTCTTTTTGCGGATATCGATGAGCGCTTCTCCAACTGTCTGATTGAAGAGAACTGTCGAACTGACGGGGCTAATAAATTCGCCCAC